>JAAUPI010000266.1 GCA_012035135.1 Microcoleus sp. CSU_2_2 | reverse complement strand
CCAGTCCGCCAGTCCGCCAGTCCGCCAGTCCGCCAGTCCGCCAGGGGTTTAAACCCCTGGCTCCATTAGACGAAAGTCCTCTGAAGAGGACTGAAGATTGGATTTTTTTATGCTGTTTTCAGTCGGTTTTAACCGACTTTAGCTATTAGCCAGGGAATTAATTCCCTGGCGGGCCGTGGTGCTTTATGCAGATATTTGGTCTGCTTCTATTACTGAGTCAGGAGTGAAAACTAGCTAGATGTTCAATTGAGTATGCGTACCGTCCTAAATAGGTACGATCGCACTTCGATCTCCTTTCGGATCGTTCCGGGTCTTCTGATTGACCTATAAAAAAATAAGATTGTGATGATGTTTTAACGCGCAATTCCTGTAATATATTTGCAGTCAAAAATCGATCGAAACTTCGATCGTCAATTGATTTCAACCATCGCCCCTCACATCCCCCTCAATCTCTTGATAAATATCATCTTTGTCACCATCCTGCTGCTGCAATTACCCGCCGTCGCAATTCTGATGTCGCGCTTGATTAAAGGGCCGACGCGCATCCCGCCACTGGAACCTGAGTCGCCGACGCTGGATTTGTTGGGTACTTGTACTGTGGTGGTACCGACTTTGAACGAGGCCGATCGAATTTCTCCTTGTTTAGATGGATTAACTCGCCAAAGTTACGAACTCCGAGAAGTTATTGTGGTTGATAGCTATTCTGTTGATGGGACGGGGGATTTGGTGAAAGCTGCGGCCGAAAAAGACCCCCGGTTTCGCCTGATTAACGACGATCCGCTGCCGACTGGCTGGGTGGGGCGTCCGTGGGCTTTGCATACGGGGTTTTTGCACAGTTCGGTGCACGGCGAGTGGATTTTGGGCGTAGATGCGGATACTCAGCCACATCCGGGTTTGGTTGCGAGTTTGCTCAAAACCGCTGCTGCTGGAGGTTACGATTTAATTTCGCTATCGCCGCAGTTTATTCTCAATTATCCGGGTGAGTTGTGGCTGCAACCTGCGTTGTTGATGACATTGGTTTATCGGTTCGGGCCGACGGGGACTGGGGGAGATGTGCCGGAATTGGTGATGGCGAATGGTCAATGTTTTTTGTGTCGGCGCGAGGTTTTGGTTGCATTGGGAGGCTACGAATCTGCTAAGGGTTCGTTTTGCGATGATGTGACTCTAGCCCGGTATGCGGCGGCGAAAGGCTTTAAGGTGGGCTTTTTGGACGGGGCGAAAATTTTGAAGGTGCGGATGTATGAAGGGGCGATCGAAACTTGGAATGAATGGGGTCGATCGCTCGATTTGAAAGATGCTGCTTCTAAGGCTCAAATCTGGGGAGATTTGTGGCTATTACTGGCGGTTCAAGGTTTGCCGATTCCGATTTTATTGTACTATTTGCTGTTAGGTTCGCTGTCGTCGATCGCTCTATTTCCGCACGGTTTGCTGTTGGGATTAAATGTGTTTTTAGTGGCGGTGCGATCGGCTTTGTGTTTTGCGATCGCTCCTTCTTACGATCGCACTCAAGCATCCGGTAAATGGCTGTTTTGGCTTTCTCCTTTAGCCGATCCTTTAGCGTTTTTGCGAATTCTAATTTCTGCTTTGAATCAGCCGACTCAGTGGCGCGGCAGAAAATATGAATAATAATTAAATTATTGCTATAGATAAGATATAGCGTTTCCCGATGTTATGAGGTACAAACTGAGCGATAAATCCTGTAGAGACACGGCAGTGCCGTCCTCTATCTCTATAAAATACTGACAATTTTGCTCGATCGCTAAACACGTCATGCACAACTTCGCTGCGGCTTCGGAGAATGAATTAATTGTGTTTGGTGCCGCCAGACCAGGATATCGCGATGCGGAAGTGGTTCGGTGGATTGAATTTATGCAGGGAAATAAGATCGATCGAGTTTGCTGTTTGCTGCCTCAGACGCAACTCATCCGCTACTCAGATTTACTGGGAACCTATCGGAAAATATTTGGGTGCGATCGAGTTTGTTGGGCGCCGATTATAGACTTTGAATTGGTCGATCGCGATATTTTGATCGATCGCATATTACCATTTTTAGCATCTGCAAATAGCAAAGGTGAACGAGTGGTCGTTCACTGTTCGGGTGGAATCGGACGTACAGGACAGGTTTTGGCTGCTTGGTTAGTTAGCGGGCGAGGATTGTCTAACCAACAGGCAATTTTAGCAGTAAAAAAAACTGGCAGAAATCCCTACGAAGCCGCGATCGCAGCTTGCTTGAAAGGTCGAAACCCCTGGAAAGTCGCTAAACAACTTAATTCTATCTTGGATGATTGTCGCTCTGCTTCTGAAAACGAGTTATAGCACTTCTCAAGAACATAAGATAAGGACTAATGGTAAGGTGCGTCGCTGATCGATTGTCGATTTTTTGAGGGATTCAAAGTCGCGACGCACCCGAAGACTAATGACTAATCAGTCGTACTAACGTGGTCTATGCGTTCTAATTGCCAGAGAATTTGGTTGCCCTCGCGACGCACACGCGAAACTACCCAATTTCGCCAAACCCAGTTGTCTCCGCGGCTGGTAACAGCGCTGGCGTTTACATCCATCAAGTCAGCCAGTTCAGAACTGGTAATCAAGTAGCCTTTGGTGGCAACTTCGTCGGCTATATGCAACGTTTCGATGAGGTTTCGGAGTTCCTGAACCCTCACCTCGCGGGGCAAGTTCTCCAGGGTATCGGTAGTGGAATCCATCATGGCAGCATTGGAGATGAGAAGGTCAGAAGTTATGACATAGGATTCTATCGTTTTGTTACCAGTTGTGTCCGTTTCTTCCAAAACAATTGTGTTTTCCGAGTGTAGGGGCGATGCCCCCATGTTCGCCCCAGCCCCATCTCCTGTTACTTTGTGCTGTTGCAGTTCGGGTGTAGAACTGTGGGAAAAACTCCGGGCGATTTCATCGCATCTATCGTTGTAGAAGTCGCCGGAGTGGCCGCGGACGTGTTCCCATTTCACTTGGCGGGAATTCAGCTTGTCTAGCAAGTGCCAAAGGTCTTGATTGACGACATCTTTGCCCGTCGAGGTTTTCCAGCCTTTGTTTTTCCAGCCTTGAATCCATTTGGTAATGCCGTTTTTAACGTATTCGCTGTCGGTGTACAGAGTGACTGGTTCCGTTTGACCGGAATTCGCAAAAAATTCCAGCGCGGCGACGGCAGCTTGCATTTCCATGCGGTTGTTGGTGGTTTGGGGGTCTGCACCTCCGAGTTCGTGACAGTTGCCATCGGCGTAGCAAACTACTGCGCCCCAGCCGCCCGGGCCAGGATTGCCGGAACAAGCGCCATCTGTGTACAGGCTTTTGATTTTGGAAGTTGTCATGAGCGATTTAATTAGTTATTTAGAGGTATGTTGTTTGCAGGTGCGATAATTAAGGCAATTCAGATAGTTTTACTTGCCGCCGTCAGAAACCTCAGCTATCAAGGCATGAGGCTTGAAAGAGAAATCCTTCAAGCCATTCTGACGCCTACCACCTAGTAATAGGTAGCCGTTACTTGAGTCACGACACCCTGTGGATGCTTTCGCTAGTCCCCTGCTCTGTCGCTGGTGGTTAAACAGTTTTAAGGTCACTGAAACAGTGCTGCCAGCCTAACAAGCTCTTGTAACAGGTCGAAGCTAACATTACCCCGAAAGGGAGGCTACGCAAGTAGCAAAACACTATGCGTACAGGACTGCAAGACTTGAAACGGTAACTGTCGCGTTGAAAGTGCTCTTGCAAAAGCACACCGAACTCTTGCAGCTTCCTTGCGCGGTAGTGGCAACAAATGTAAAGCCGTCCTAAAAGGACGGGGTTTCAACCCATTATTCGGATGAAAAATGCCAACTTAAAGATTAAAAAGGTCGGGCTATTTATTTGTCCCTTTTCTTTGTTAATTTTTAATACTTTCGCGCGGGCGCAAACAGTCGTACCTGCGGCTGACGGTACCGGCACTGCTGTCATCCGCAACGACAACCGCTACGATATCAACGGTGGCAGTTTGTCAGGAGACGGGGCTAATCTTTTTCATAGTTTTCAGCAGTTCGGTCTCAAGGAAGGTCAGATTGCTAATTTTCTGACTAATCCGTCTATTCAAAATATATTGACCCGGATTGCTGGGGGGGATGCTTCGCTAATTAATGGTTTAGTTACTGTCACTGGTGGCAATTCTCATCTGTTTCTAATTAATCCGGCGGGGATTGTGTTTGGCCCGAACGCGAGTTTGAACGTTCCGGGGGCTTTCACTGCTACTACTGCTACTAATATCGGTTTTGGTTCAAATTGGTTTAATGCGGTTGGCTCAAATAATTTTAGCGCCTTAGTTGGTACGCCAAATGCTTTTTATTTTGGTGTCGATCGACCTGGAAGTATTGTTAATGCCGGTAATTTAGCTGTGACACCGGGGCAAAATTTGACTTTGCTGGGCGGTACGGTTGTCAGTACGGGGAAGTTGTCGGCGCCTGGAGGGCAAATTACCGTGGCTGCTGTGCCGGGAGAAAATATTCTGCGCATCAGTCAACCGGGGCATTTGTTGAGTTTGGAAGTAGCAAATACTGGAGGATTGGGGAATGCTCAATTGCCTGCAAATCCTCTTGCTTTGCCGCAGTTGCTGACAGGAACTGGCACGAGTTTGGCGTCTGGTGTTGCTGTTGCTGCTGACGGTACTGTGAGACTTGTGGATTCTGGTTTGCAGGTGAATTCTGGGGATGCGGCAATTTCTTTTCAGAATATATCTCAAATCCCGCACTTGAATGCCGGAAATGCGGAAATTTGGGCTGCGGGAAATCTTACGCTGTCAGGGGTTCAGTTATACACGACTGGGAATTTGAATCTGAAAGCGGGAGATGCCTTGCGGGTGCGGGATACTGCGACAAATCCGTTTTTGGCACGGGCGGGGGGGAATTTATACATTCAGGGCGATCGTACTATTGATATTCTCACTCAAAATGCGATCGGCGGTTTGTTTCTTCCCCCGCAGTTTCAGTCGGGCGGAGATTTGAGCTTGGTTAGTAATGGCGTTATTTCTGGTGATTCTCACTTTGTTGCGGGAGGCAATTTTTCAATCCGCAATTTGTCGGGAAGGCCGGGAAGTTTTGTAAGTTTATTCGATCCGATTATCAGTTCAGACGAAAGTGTTTATTTTGACAAGTATGAGGGGCGTTCGCTAAAAGTGGAAGCGAAGGGAAGCATTATTGGTGGCAATATTACAATTACCGGTCCGGATATTTTTCTTCCTGGAAATGTGAGTGAAGATCTAGAGATTTTAAGAAACAGACCAGCTTTAATTCTGCGAGCAGGAGTGCTAAATCTGTCGAGTCCTAATAATGTTCCTGCGGATATTACTCCTAATAATCTGGTGAATTTCGATTCCCCTCCAGATCCAGGTGATGCACAATTTAATCCGGTGACGATTCCTGAAAACAATTTGATTTTTGTTGAGAATATTAATATTAATGCGCCAAATGGGCGGGTGATTTTGTCGGCGCCGACGGGAAATATCACAACTGGAACGATTAACGGCGGGCAAATTAGTTTGAACAGCGGAAAGGCAGTTGTAGTTGGTGGCGGATTGTTTGGTTCGGAAGTTGAGATTCAGGCGCTCAAAAATATTATCTTGACAAGTGACATTGAGTTGGGCAATGTCAACGGCAATGTTAAGCTGAACAGCAGCGAGGGTAATATAGAAACAAGGTCGATCGATCTGGGTAATGTAGGTGCGATCGATCTGAAGGCTGCTGGGAACTTAACTGTAGGCAATCTCTCTGCTGCAACTGTCGATGCTACTAGCAGCAATGGGAGTGTTAGTACGAGGGATATTGCTACTACTGGAGATGTCAGAATTTTAGCGGGACAGCTAATCAATACAGGGATAATAACTGTTAAGCCTGTCGCCACAAATCCAGTTAATTCGATTCCCACGGTCAATCTGGATGCCCAAAATAAGATTACCGTTACTTCGATCGATGCTGGTATAGGTACTATTGCTTTGAGAGCATCCAGCGACTTAAATGCAGGGATTTTGAAAGGGGGAGCAATTAATGTTAATAGCGATGGGGGGAATATTGTACTCAGCGGTACTGCGTTATCAACTGGAAATCTCATTTTGAAAGCTGCTGGCAATTTAAATGCAGGCAATCTCTCTGCTGCAACTGTCGATGCTACCAGTGGCAATGGCAGTGTCATTACGAGGGATATTGCTACTACTGGAGATGTCAGAATTCTAGCGGGACAGGACATCACAACAGGGGCAATAAGTGTTAAGTTGCCTGAAACTGTTGGCACTGTAGCTGCACAGCAAATCCTCTCAGAAGAGCCAACCGATCCTGTTCCGACAGTCAATCTTGATGCCGAAAATAATATTACTGCTGAATTCATAAATGCTCCAGGCGGTAATGTTTATATTACAACTCCCGGTTTAGTTCAAGTAACCGATACTTTTAATCAAAATGGCACTTTAGTTAGTATCTCTACAGTTGGCGGCAGTCAGCCCGGTTCAACTACTATTAACCACGGTGGCGCCAATACTATCCCGCCAACGCCTTTTGTGATAGGGGGTGCGACGGCTAACGGCACTAAAGGAGCGATCGTACCAACCACTAACCAACAGACAACAGGCAATTTAATATCAAATAATCCAACGATAAATAATCCAAAGATCGACAATCTGACACCCAATAATCCGATCAACAATAATCCAGTAAACAATAATCCAGTAAACAATAATCCGATCAACAATAATCCAGTAAACAATAATCCGATCAACAATAATCCGATCAACAATAATCCAGTAAACAATAATCCGATCAACAATAATCCGATCAACAATAATCCGATCAACATAATCCAGTAAACAATAA
>JAAUPI010000025.1 GCA_012035135.1 Microcoleus sp. CSU_2_2 | reverse complement strand
ATTTGGACACAAACTAAGAGGGTTGGGGACACAGACTATCGCCCAATAAGAAGGGCGGGCTCTCTTGGCACCGCCCCTACCCCCTACATCGATCGAATGGCTTAAGATTCTTTTTAGGAGATGTCTACTGTAGGGTGCGTCGCCATCGACAATCCTCAAAAAAGTGATAATCTCACAGCGACGCACCTTACGATTATACTTTCACCTCGATACTAATCAACCGGACATAATATAAGGTGCGTCAGATCCGAAACCCTCGATAAATTCTAGAGTAAAATTCTGACGCACCCTACAATTGGCTGCAACTGGTAAAAAATAACTTTTAACGCAGGAATTCGCGCGGATCTGTGACATACCCAGTCAACGCAGAAGCAGCCGCCGTATAAGACGAAGCAAGATAAACTTGCGCTTGTTTATTCCCCATCCGGCCGGGGAAATTGCGATTAGTTGTAGACACGCAAATCTCCGGTTCGTTCATCCGCCCAAAAGTATCTTTTGGCCCGCCCAAACAAGCGGCGCAAGAAGGTGCGGCGGGTTCGATACAGCCCGCTGCTAAGAAGATTTCCGACAGGGTTTGACCGTCGTATTTTGTGACAAATAAATCTTCGTAAACTTTCTGAGTTGCTGGTACTAAATAAGTCGGAACTTTAACTTGATTTCCCTTCAGAATTCTAGCGGCACTTAGAAAATCGGAGGTTTTGCCACCGGTGCAGGAACCGATGTAAACTCGATCGATCTTAACATCGCGGCAATTGCGGGCTAAGTCGCGGTTGTCCGGGGAATGGGGTTTGGCGACGACTGGTTCTAATTTGGTGACATCGTAGGTGCGATCGCTATAAAACATAGCATCCTCATCGGTGTAAAATGCCTCAAACGACACATTAGTCCGAGAAGTAACGTAATCAAACGTAGTTTTGTCCGGCGCAACCGTGCCATTTTTGCCACCAGCTTCGATTACCATATTGCATAGCGTCATCCGTTCTTCCATTGTCAAACGTTCCACTGTATCGCCAGCAAATTCCATCGATCGATAGTTAGCACCGGCAACGCTGATATCGCCGATAATTTGTAAAATCAAATCTTTTGCTAACAAATAATCTGGCAGTTCGCCGTTGAGTACAAAGCGCATGGTTGCGGGAACTTTAATCAATAATTTGCCGGTTCCCATAATAAAAGCTGCGTCAGTATTGCCAATACCGGTGGCAAATTGTCCGAAAGCGCCGGCATTGCAAGTGTGGGAATCTGTGCCGAACAAAACTTCGCCGGGCCGGGTGTGTCCTTCTTGGGCGAGGGCGATGTGGCAAACTCCTTTGTAGTCGGGGTTGGCTTTGAAATTCGATCGATCCGTGATGTCGTAAAAGTATTTTATGCCTTGTTCTTTGGCAAAATCGCGGAGAATATCCACATTGCGGTTAGCGCGTTCATCGTTGGTAAAAATGTAGTGATCCGGAATTAGGACGATTTTGTCGGGATTCCAGACTTTAGCGTCGTCGCCGAATTCCTTTTTGAATACGCCAATGGTGCCGGGGCCGCAGACATCGTGGGTCATTAATACGTCTGTTTCTACCCAAATGTTTTCTCCGGGCTCAACTTTAGCGCGGCCCGATGCTTTGGCCAAGATTTTTTCAGTGATGCTCATTCCCATAGTGCGATCGCTCTTTTGGTTAGATGCTACAAGTGTATTGTAAGCGAAATATTCATTGTTACCGAGGATATAGAGATAGATTTAGGACTTAGATGGGATGTCAGAAACCTGGTTTCTTCGTTGAGAATCTGAGATTTTTCAGAGAAACCCGGTTTCTTTGCGTAATTCCTAAGATTGATAACACGTACCGTAGAATTTTTTCAAGATTCAACCGGAATTAGTCCACAATTATGTGGGATGAAATCTTTAATTAAAGTGTAAATAACGGTCAATATTTTATAACCATTAGTTATCACCATAACTAGGAGAGAACCACTTTTGGGAACTCTTTTTGAGAAATCAACGAACAAAATCAACGGAGAGGGTGGGATTTGAACCCACGGTGACATCACTGCCACACTCGATTTCAAGTCGAGCGCATTCGACCACTCTGCCACCTCTCCAGGCGTACAAACTCCATAATACCATTAGTTGTCGCTAGCTACAAATAATTGCAGCCGATTCAGCGGACTGGTAAAGAATTTGTTCTAAAGCCACACCTAAATTGTCGCCCACCCAAATCAGGGATACTTCCGAGACTACTCCAGATTCCAGCAGCACGATCGAGAAATTCCGCAGTTTCGATCGCTCTGTGTCCACAATTCGCGGTACGCTGGCCGCATTCAAATAAACCGTACCCTCCTCACTCACGCTTAGCGACTTCCGCAATTCCTGCTTCGTATGTCGCAGTTTGTGGTGCATATGACCAAAAGTTACCAGAGGTACGTGCTTGCCTCTGTTACGAGTTCGATCGATCGCCTCGGCAAAATCCGGGTCGCCAAAATCCCCCCCTAACGGCTTCCAATCTCGCCCGCAGAGGTCTTCTGGAGCCTCTCCCAAGCCTGTCGGGCCAGTGTGACCTAAAAAAATCACATTTTCGCAGTCCGCCTCCGCAGCAGCCCCTGCAATCAGTCTGGCCGACTCCTCAAAACTCTCCACCCCAAACCAATCGCGGTAAAAATCCGCATACTTCCATTCCGATCCCCCCCAAGTAAACGGGCGACTCCCCACCACTGTTATGTCCAATTCAGGAAAATCTCGCTTGCCGTAACCGACGTGAGCTTCTCCCATTAAATCTAACTGCTGTTTCACCCAATCTTCTTGAGTGCGATCGTAAGGGCACTGACTTCTGCCCCAATCCGTCGCCGTGTACCAAGCGTCGTGATTGCCAAAAACTGCTGCTTTCGGAATGTCCAATTCGGCGATTGCCCGCACCACCTCCACCGACTCATTCCCAAAATCCCCCACAAACAATACCAAATCCACGCCTAGGCGCTTCAAAGCCTCGCCGTCTTCAGGTTCCCACCGATCGTGAACATCCCCCACAACCGCAATTTTGATCGCTTTAGCCTTATTCATAAGAAAAATCCGATAGTTTTGGAAACGAACGAGTTTTTGAGACCAGGGTACTGATTTGTTTTGCCTTGGGCGATCGATCCTTAACCCCTTCTTACCAGGATAGGAAACAGCGACCAATTTTTACACTCTTGCGCCACGAATTTTAGATTTGAGATTTTTGTGGCATCCTCTCTCAACAATAACTAAAGCCTTCTTCCCTCTCCCTTCTTGCTTCACCAGACATTTTTGGTGAATTCAACTATAATTCACTAAGATACATTTTAGTCCAGCCCCTAGTTTCCACGGAATATTTTAACTGTGTTTACCACCGCACCTTCCCCAAATTTCACCCAAACTAGACTCCCCGACGACTTGTTTGCAGCCATCAGCGCCCTCAAGCAAGAGTTGAACGCCGTCATTCTCGCCCACTATTACCAAGATTCTGACATTCAAGAGATAGCTGACTGCATTGGCGACTCCTTAGAACTTTCTCGCAAAGCCGCCAACACCGACGCCGATGTCATTGTCTTTGCCGGAGTGCATTTCATGGCAGAAACCGCCAAAATTCTCAATCCCCATAAATTAGTATTGCTGCCAGATTTGAATGCCGGGTGTTCTCTCGCCGACAGTTGCCCTCCCGAAGCATTTGCAGCTTTCAAGGCCGATCGACCCGGACATTTGGTGATTTCTTACATTAATTGCACCGCAGCAATTAAAGCAATGAGCGATATTATTTGCACCAGTTCCAACGCCGCCAAAATTGTCAGCCAAATTCCTGAAGATCGGCAGATAATTTTCGGACCAGATCGCAATCTCGGTCGCTACGTCATGGAACAAACTGGCAGAAAAATGGAACTCTGGCAAGGAGCTTGCATCGTTCACGAAAACTTCTCAGAAAAAAAGATAGTTCAACTCAAAATCGAAAATCCTGAAGCCGAAATAATTGCCCACCCAGAATGCGAACCTCCCGTCCTTCGCCATGCTAATTACATCGGCTCCACTACTGCTTTGCTGAAATACTCTCAATCCAGTTCCAGCCAAGCATTTATTGTTGCTACTGAACCCGGAATTATTCACCAAATGCAAAAACAAGCTCCTAAAAAACGTTTTATTCCTGCTCCTGCTACCAATAATAATTGTGCTTGCAACGAATGTCCGCACATGAGGCTAAATACTTTAGAAAAGTTGTATCTGGCGATGAAAAATCGTACTCCAGAAATTACTTTGCCAGAAAACATTAGAGTCGCAGCCCTCCAACCGATTCAGCGAATGCTCGATATGAGTGTTTGATGAGAAAGCTATCAATTATCTCAAGTCCCGTTGATTGCTGATAAATTCTTGACAACGATGGCGCATGGGTCATGGATCGTGAGGTATAGGTCATGGTAGATGGAGGATCGAGCATGGGAAGTCGAAAATTAGTATTTCAAACCTTCTTGCTTATTGCTTCTTCCTTGTGTTGAATATAATACAGTATGATGCTCCTAAGCACTATGCTTAAGCATCCCCATCATCTGTATTTTATTCACTACTAAAAAAACTATGCAAATACAAGGAATTCGTGCTAAATTGTGGGCTATTTTCGCAACTTTGCTCCTCTTAATGGGATGGGTCGGGTTTATTGGCTGGCAGAACACTATGGAACTCGCGAAAGAAGCGGAAGGTTTGTACGCCAATCAACTGCAAGGAACAGTTGCCCTTGCTAACTCTGAGTCAGCTTTGTGGAAGTTGCGCTATGGTTTCCCCCAATTTATAGTTCAACCAGAAAAGCGATCGGAAATTCTGTCTCAAGAGCCGGAATTGTACAAGGCTATTGATGAGAATCTGCGAAAATATGCCACAGGTGAATTAACACTCAAAGAAAAAGCTGCTTTCGAGAAGGTGCAAAATATTTATCAAAAGTATGTCGCAGCCCGACCCCGCTGGTTTGAGTTGCAACAAGCAGGCAAAACCCAGGAAGCAGCAGAGTATCGCGCTGCTACTACCACTCCCTTTGGCGCTCAAACCGTTCAGGAATTTTCTTCTCTGATCAACCTCCAGCGAGAAGTTGGTAAAAATAAACACGATGACATTGAGGCAAAAGTCCGATCGCTAACAACCTTGCTCATCCTCACTTTTATTTTGGCTCTGTTAGTGGCATTAACTATGATAGTTATTGTTAGCCAAAATATCCTTAAGCCCGTCGTGAAATCTGTCAATAAGATTGTCTATTCTTCCAAGGAAATTTCAACCACAATAGAGTGGCAAGAAAGCACCATATCCCAGCAAGCTACTGCGGTGAATCAAACAACAACCACGATGAATGAATTAGGGGTATCTTCTCAGCACTCAGCAGAGCAAGCCGAAGCATCAGCAGTTGCAGCCCATCAAGCTTTATCCCTTGCTGATGGAGGAACCCACTCTGTAGAATATACTGTGAAGGGGATAGAAATTCTCAAAGAAAAAGTTGGTAAAATCGCCGGACAAATTATGGACTTGAGCGAGCAAACTGTCCAGATAGAAGGCATTTCTAACTTGGTTGCCGAGCTAGCTAATCAAACAAATATGTTAGCTCTCAATGCTGCTGTAGAAGCGGTTCGAGCTGGCGAACACGGTAAGGGATTTGCTGTAGTAGCCGGAGAAATTCGCAAACTCGCCGATGAAAGCAAAATAGCCGCCCAAAAAATTAAAATTCTGGTTAAAGAAATTCAATCGGCGATCGGGAATACAGTGATGGTGACAGAAGAAGGTACAAAAACAGCGGAGGAAGGAATTAGGTTGGCTCAAGGGACGAATCAAGTATTTACTGGTGTGAAAGATGCCATCGGTAAGGTGTTTTTGAACAATCAACAAATTTCTCTCAATGTTAATCAACAAGCATTTGCTATCCAACAAGTGCTGGAGGCGATGAAAAGTATTAACTCAGGAACTCACGAAACTACCGCAGGTATTGCTAGGGTTAAAGATAGCATCATCCTGCTAAATCAGACTGCCAAAGAACTTCAAAAATTGTCTTAAAAATGATTACTGTCAGAAATAAATTGATTATTTTCACTCGCTATCCAGCACCGGGAAAAACCAAAACTCGACTGATTCCCGTGCTGGGAAAAGAAGGTGCTGCTAACCTGCATCGTCTGATGGCCCAAAAGACGATCGCCCGCGCGCTATCTATCGAAAACTCTGGCCGATTCTCAGTAGAAATTTACTACGCCGGTGGCAGTCAACAACTGATGCAGGACTGGTTGGGAACTGAGATGATTTATCACAATCAGGGAGACGGCGATTTGGGCGCAAGAATGGCAGCAGCGTTTCAAAATTGTTTTGATTCAGGGATTGACAAAGTTGCAATTATTGGTACAGATTGTCCCGATCTAAAAGCAGAGATTATATCCAAGGCTTTTGACGAACTAGAGCGATCGGATGTAGTTTTGGGTCCTGCCCAAGACGGAGGTTATTATTTAATTGGGCTGCGCCGATCGCTCCCCGAATTGTTCTATGGAATTAACTGGGGAACAGAGGAAGTGTTGGCCCAGACGCGGGCGATCGCCAAAAAATTCGATCTAAAGATTGCCGAGCTTCCTACTCTGACAGATATCGATCAACCAGAAGATCTTTTAGATTTAGATATGAATATATTGCAATAATTAAAATGGATATTGGCAAGACAAAACATTAAAAAATATCATCATTGTTTTTGAAAAAATACTTGATTGTGAAACCAAAAGGTCATAATATAGTAAGTGTATTTGTCTAACCAAATGCTGACTTTCAGTAGTGGTTAGACAGCGATTGGGACAATAGTCCCGATCGCGGGAAATGGCAAAAATAGAGCCGATCGACAAAGTTGTGAGTTGTGAGTGATAAGTTGCCAATAAGAACAAAAACTCACTTGAAACCTCAAATTCTTGAAAACGCTTTATGCCAGAAGCTCCCAATCTCAAAATTTCCGTAATCATTCCAGCCTTAAACGAAGCACCTACAATTAGCCAAGTCATCTCGATCGCCCAAACAGCCACAAATGTCGAAATAATTGTCGCCGACGGTGGCAGTAGTGACGGCACTCCTGAAATAGCAAAATCTTTGGGCATCCGAGTCGTCTTCAGCACAACCGGGCGCGCCACCCAAATGAACGCAGGTGCCGCCGCCGCCACCGGAGACATCTTGCTGTTTCTCCACGCCGACACTCAGTTGCCTCAGGGGTTCGACACTTGTGCCCGTCAAGCATTAGCCAAAGCAGGCACTGTCGGTGGTGCCTTTGAACTCAAGATTGATGCCCCCTTACCGAGCCTGCGACTGGTAGAAAAAGGGGTAAAGTGCCGATCGCACTTTTTGCAAATGCCCTACGGCGACCAAGCCATTTTCCTCAAAACAGCCACCTTTGAAAAAATTGGTGGCTTTCCCGAATTGCCAGTCATGGAAGACTTTGAATTTGTACGCCGATTGAAAAAACAAGGTCACATCGACATAGTACCCCTGGCAGTGATCACATCAGCCCGCCGATGGCAGCAGCTTGGGGTACTCAAAACCACTGCCATCAATCAAACTATCATCATCGCCTATTTTCTGGGAGTGTCTGCCGATCGACTCGCGATCTGGTATAAGAGGCACAAGAAAAATTTTTCTGAATACCAAGAATAGTGAACTTTTCTAAAGCTCGCTGTCAATTATGTAAATAGGCTACACCTCCCTGCGTAAAATATGACTTGAACGCCTCAACTTTCACAGCACAGCGAGGAGAAACTAAATATGGCCGATCCCAGAAATGCAGAACTTATTCAACCCTTTAACGGCGACCCCTTCACGGGTCATCTAGCAACCCCCATTAGTGCTTCGGATTTTACCAAAGCATTCATTGGCAACTTGCCCGCCTACCGTAAAGGACTCTCCCCCCTAGTTCGAGGCCTAGAAATCGGCTTGGCACACGGTTATTTCCTTGTCGGCCCAGAAATCGTCTTCGGGCCACTGCGGGACTATCCAGAAGCAGCTAATCTCGGCGGACTAATTACAGCCCTCGTCTTGGTTCTGCTCGGCACAGCAGGTATGTCTGCCTACGGTTTAGTCTCTTTCAAACATGACAATAGCAGCTACCCGAGCGCCAATCCCATGACTCCCGAAGCCCTGAAAACTGGTGAAGGCTGGAGCCAACTCACTGCTGGTTTCTTTGTTGGTGGAATGAGCGGTGTCTTTGCTGCCTATTTCTTACTCGAAAACTTTAAGGGCGTTGATGCCATTTTCCGTGGTTTAGTCAACTAGACGGCACTCGGAAATATCTCTGTTGCAACACACTAACTTTAGCGAAGCAGACGGAAATCCCAAGACCATAATCTTTGATTTGATCTGGGATGAAAGATGCACTCTAATCAATACAAGCAATTGGACGTGGCACAACAATGCCACACAAAAAGATTCACGGCGGTTAAAACCGCTCGTGCTGTTTCCCTCTCAGGTCTTCAGAATCTGAGTTTCCCACTTACTGAGGTTTTTTATGACAGGTTCATACGCTGCTTCTTTTTTGCCTTGGATCTTGATTCCGGTAGTTTGCTGGCTGATGCCAGTTGTGGTAATGGGTTTGTTGTTTATCCACATTGAAAGCGACGCCTAATCGTTACCCAAAAAGCAAGACCGAAGTTGGATGGTTGACGAATAATTGGTCTGAAGCCTCTACTTAAATCTAGGGAGAATCAGAAAAAATTGTTTTGAGATTGCTGGCGATCGGAAAACTTAGTTTTTTTACGCCCATCTACAGAATTGCTCTGTGGAGTAATCTTTCTGTCTTCTTGCTTTTCAACTCGCAATTGCCAAAAATCCTCTGCCTCCGGGCGGAGGATTTTTTTATCAGAAAAATGGGTTTAAAACCCCGCCCTAGAAGGACGGCTTTTCTGGTTCTTTGATGTACTGCTTCAATACTTCAATAGGGGCACCACCAACTGACGAAGCAAAGTAACTCGGACTCCACAAAGCATCTTTGTTGTAGGGCTTGGGGTATCCGGCTTGGCCGTAACGCCGACTCGAAACTCCTTTTAGCGCGTTGACAAGGCTGGAGACAGAGAGCTTGGGCGGATACTCGATTAATACATGAATGTGGTCGGATTCACCGTTAAATTCAAGAATTTGAAAATCCATTTTCCGTGCTACTTCTCGGAATGATTCTTCAATCAAGGCAAGGCTTTTAGCCACAAACACGGGTCTGCGATACTTGGTTACGCAGACCAAATGAATCAACAAGTCTGTAACAGAATGCCTTTCTTTGCGAAAACGGGTTGACATTGCCTATAGACCAACCTAAGATAGATTACAGACCAATAGTAACACAGTCCATGAAAGCAAGGTATAAATCCGATTCTATCCAACAGACCAACAAAGGCTAAGCTTAGCCCGATTGTTTGGTTGCGTGCGGGTAGCATGGAATGATGCTTTAGCTTGCTGCAAACAGTCCGAAAAATTGCCGACATACAATCAGCTATCGGCTCTATTAACAGCATCTAAAAAGACTATTGAAAGAGCGTGGCTAAAAGAAGTTTCTAGTGTTCCATTGCAGCAATCTGTGCGGCACTTGACAAACGCGTACAGCAATTATACGGACATCTGCAAGAAGGTAAGACCGCTCGCGGCGCATCCCGATGAAGTGTCAAGAATCCCCGCGCCGACGCAGGCCGGGGAGTATATCAAAAAGGCACAACTCATCCGATCGGACAAGACAAATTGCCAAATCCTGAGCCACAATTGTCAACAGCAACTATCCCATAAGGAGACACCGATGAAATTACCCCCCGCACGCAGAATCTTAGCTCCCTTTCTGATATCGGTACTGCTGCTCGTAACCGCTTGCGGTCAAACTCAGACGCCCTCTCGCTGGGACAAAGCCCAGGAGCAAAGCAGCCAACCCGCTAAAGCTAGACAGACAAAAGCCGACAAATCAACAGCTCAAAATCAAAACCTGCCCAAGAAGCCAGTAGCAGGCAGCAAATTAAATAAATACTTCCCGTCAGGTGGTGGCGGATTCAATCGAGTCTTTGCTCAAGAAAAATCTGGTTTTGCGGAAGCTAAGTTGAACAAAGACGGTAAAAATGTGGCCATGCTTTCGATCAACGACATTGCCGGCAATCCCTCGGCTGGATCTAAATTCCAAAACAGTACCAAGAAAATTGGTGGCTATCCTGCAATTACTCAGGGTGCTAACATTACTGCTGTTTTAGTAGCAAATCGTTACCAGGTGAAAGTCCAATCCCGCGATCCCTCATTTACAGCTAGCGATCGCGAAGCTTGGCTATCAAAATTTAACCTCGGTGGCCTCGCTAGCGTCAAATAGCAATACCCCAGGTCAGAGTCCGCGCCCGATTTGAGTCTGGCACTACAAATGCGAAGTCTGCTTTCGCTAGACTGTGAGATTTTTCCCAAGTCTGCTGATACTTGCCAGCATCTACACCTGCTGAATTTTGCCGGAGCCAACTGTTAGATTGTGGGCAAGTATCTCGCGATACTTTTGAACCCCGCTCAACTATAAGGAGCCTGTTGTGAGTAAAACTGTTTTTGAATTAGTCGATCAACTGCCTAAGGACAACATGACTGTCAAAGCTCTGCGAGCGCTTGACTTTGTGGTTCCAGGCGAGTGGAATAATTTAGTGGGTTTTGAAAATACCATTCGCACCGTTACTGGTGAAACAGACGAAGAACTGATTCAGCAAATTGGCGATCGAGCCATCACCCTCTACAACGATAAATCTGAAGGCTACCAGCGCGCTCTATGGCTGTACCAAACGATCGACAGCGCTTCTAGTGCTTTGGGTACTGCTGCCCTCGCGAATAAGGTTGCTCAAAATGTGCCGTTTTTGTCCATGCTGGGCAACCTCACTCCCAAGCCTGAAAAGGCTCAAACGATCGATCTGTCCTTGAAGTTAGTTACCGAGTTACTGGCTTTTTGCCAAATTAACGGCATTCCGGGCGACAGCATCGGCGATTTTGCCGGGGCTTTGGGCGACTACGGTGGCGAGTCTCTGATGCGGATGGCTGCTTTGGTTTGTTTTGATGGTTTGATTCCCCTCGGCCCGGATTTTATCCTTACCACCCAGTCTTGGATTGAAAAGCTTTCACCCAACGATTTGCAAGACAATGTGGCATTCAAGTCGATCGGCAGCATGATTCCTGGAGGTAATCCTGCCGGCCAGCTAGGCTTTATTGGGCAAAGCTTCGGCTCAGTTTCTGGCTGGATGAGCTCTTTTGTGAGCGATCGAGGTTTGACACCGGAAAATGTACTCGGCCACTTACAGAATTTTGTGGAAATTACTGCTGATAAGGTGGACTATGTGGGGGCATTCCTCGACATGACTACCAACTACTACGAACACACGGGAGTTCAAACTCTCGCCCGCCGTTTGATTGAACGAGCTGTCGCTGAGATTTAGCTAGGCAGGCGAAAATCCCCAGCCCATAATCTTTGATTTGGGGTGGAATCCTCGCCTCGCGAGGCGAGGATTCCACCTACCCATGATTCCATAAGCACTGCAACGGGTAATGGGTGGGTGGATGACCTTCTGGATCATTGATTGCAATAATTCTGGTAAAATACTCAATATCTGGAATCGCAGAATAACAATCTAGGTCTAGATCAAAAACTTTTCATCTGACAAGTGGGGCTGGTCGTATTCCTCACTATAAAACGCCGTAGAGGGAAACAATTCGAGTACCTCGAAGGAAGCTCTTGATATCCTTTGCCGGACTCTTGAGAAGCCCACATCATACCGTTTACGGTTGATGTTGGGGGTACGTCACTCGTAAGATAGTAACTTTTTCACAGGAAGTACCAATGGCAGAAGAACCGAAGAATCCAGCAGGCGAAGCCGAAACTCCTAGCCTTTCTGCTGAAAATATCCCCAGCACTGACAAGCCTGCGCCAGCTGCCAAAAAAGCGGCCGCTAAGGCTGACGGTGACAAGCCCCCCGCTAAAGCTAAAAAAGAAAAAGCACCTGCTGTTGAAGACAAGCCGTTTGCAGAATTTATTCAACAAGACTATTTGCCTGCTCTGCAAACTGCTTTGACTAAGCAGGGTGTTAAGGATTTAGAAGTGAATTTGGCTAAACAAAAACTCCCCGTTGCTGGCATGAGTTCCGCTGGGGATTGCTGGCAAGTAATCGGCAAGTTCCAAGAAGGTCAGCGCCAATTTAACCTGTATTTTCCTCAAGAAGACATTCAAAGTCAAAGGGCTTTTTCTTGTGCTGAAAATAACACTAAAACCAGCACGCTGGAGCCTTTTTTGATTGACGAGCGCAAGATTACTCTAGACTTGATGGTGTTTGGCGTTGTTCAGCGGCTGAACGCTCAAAAGTGGCTGAATCTTAATTAGTCAATTGGGCATTGGGCATGGTTTATTGGTTATTAGTTATTAGAACAAACAAATAACTAATAATACTAATTCTCAAAATTCAGGCAACAGTAGCAGTAGGGTGCGTCGCCATCAATCATCTCAAGGCTCAGCGACAATCAATGAGCGACGCATCTTACTCTCACACGCCCAGCGTCAACTTTCGCCAACACGAATCGATCGCGCGATCGCATAACCTTTCGCCACGTAACACGCGATCGATTATTCAGCAAGCCCTCACTAATAACTAATAACTGCTTATTATTTCTGACCAAATACGTAAAAAGTTGTGATGTCGTTCCAAATTCCGAGTTCGGTTTCCAATACTTCTAGTTCTGCATCAAACTCAGCCTTAGCTTGTGCTAATTGCTCGGTTGAAAGTGTTGATAACGGGGGCGGATATTGTCCGGGGGCGGGATGGGAATTTCCAGCCCACATTGCTTTTGCTTTTTCTAAACTGATATAGCTGCCCTCTGGCTCAATCTTAATTTCTATCTGCTCAAATCCTGCTTGTTCGAGTAGGTTTTGGCATTTGTCAACAGTGCCTGTGGGTTTGCTCATATTGAAGGAAATGCCGTATTTTTCGGCTACTTTCTGCGTCACAACTCCGCCCACAAAAGCAGTGTCGGCGAAGGCATGAATGCCGATGATTCCTCCAGGTTTGAGAAATGTGTGCCAGTGAGTGAGGGCTGCGTGCAGATCCGACATCCAAATGAAGGCTGAAGAGCAAAAAATGCGATCGCAACTATTACCTGCTAAGTCGAGATTTTCGGCATCCGCTAGCACAAATTCTGTATTATTGAGATTTAATTCTAGAGCTTTGTTTCTGGCTACAGCAAGCATTCCAGGCGAAATATCAACGCCCATCACCCGACCTTCAGAGCCGACAATTTGAGCGGCTGCGATCGCCACATGACCGGTTCCAGTTGCTATGTCTAATACCTGCTGTCGGGGACTCACTCGCCCGTATTCAACGAGGCGGCGAGCAATCTGCAAATGCCAATCGCTATTGTCATAATTTTGACTTCTGCGGGTGTACAAATCTGCAATTTCTTGCTTGTATTTATCTAATTTCGGCTGGTTGTTCATCTCTAATTATATAGCACTCACCTACTTAACTTCAATCATTTCGCAAAGCTGCGATCGGATCTAACCTAGCCGCATTCCTAGCCGGTAACACCCCAGCCAATAAGCCTACAGTAAAAGATAGCCCAAAACCCGCAGCGATCGACCATACTGAAATCACAAACGGAAAACTAAATGCTGTGGCGGCCCCAAAGGCGATCGCAATTCCCAACCCAATACCCGCCGTACCCCCCACCGTCGAAACTAAAACCGATTCAGCCATAAATTGAATCAGAATAGCTGCATTAGTAGCGCCTACCGCTTTCCGAATCCCGATTTCCTTAGTGCGCTCCACCACAGACACCAACATAATATTAGCAATCCCGATGCCACCAACTACTAGAGAAATTCCGGCGATCGCCACTACCATCACTGTAAATAAACCTACCACATTGCTAAAAGTATTAACAATATCAACTTGATTGATGACTCGAAAATCATCCGGTTGTGGCAGATAAATGTTGTGACGTAAACGCATGATATTTTCCACCTGAAATTGAGCATCAGCTAAATCTGATTCGCTGTTAGTTTGCAACCAAAAACCAGAAATTGCAATTCCAGCCAAAGAATTTCTACCCACAATCCGAGCCGACATATTTTTGAGGGGAATATACACGCGATCGTCCTGATCCGTACCCCCTACAGAACCCTTGGGTTCCATCACTCCAATCACTTTGTAGCGACCTCCCTGAATGCGAATATCCGCCGATAGCGCGTTTGTACCAACTCCAAAAAGCTCGTCCCGCACCTTAGAACCAAGAACAACTACAGGCTCAGCAGCATTCAATTCATCTTCATTAAAAAAACGTCCTTCTTGAGGTTGAATGTTCTTGACATCGGGGTAATTTAAATCAGTTCCCAAGATAGAAGTAAAGGAATTTTGCCCGCCATAAACTACTTGCACTTGGCGCTGCAAAAAAGCCGAAATTGCCTTAACTGCCGGTGCTTGTTTGCCGATCGCCCTAGCGTCATCCCAAGTTACAGTAGAAGCAGAACCGCTACCCTGACTCACACCACCCGATCGCGAAGCACCAGATAAAACCAACAGCACATTCGTACCCAAAGCCTTCAACTGTTCCTCAGTAGACTTTTGTACTCCTTGTCCTACAGAAGTAATCGCAATTACCGAGGATATCCCAATAATTACACCCAGCATCGTCAAACTAGTACGCAACTTATTATTCCACAGCGCCTCAGTCGCCATGAACACAATTTGAACATTCGAGATTTTCTTAATAACTGGGAGAGTCTTTAATTTCATGTTATTGGTTATTGGTTATTTGGTGGCAACTTCTAAGAATTATGCCTAAATTGCTTCCTAATTTATCACCTGACGATGCAGCCGGAAACGATATGATTTGTGACACGATCCGCCGGGGGTTTAAACCCCCGTCTCATAGCTAAAGTCGGTTGAAACCGACTGAAAATTCATCTAAAACCAATGTACATCAACTAACTCTTCAGTCCTCTTTCAGAGGACTTTCGCTATGAGACAGGGATTTCAATCCCTGTCGGACTGTCTGACTCACTCGCGGTGTCAACTGTCAACTGTCAACTAACGCAAACGAGTTCCACCCCCCGGCTGCAAACCCGGAATTCCCCCCGATGGATTCTGAGATTTAGGCCGCAATCCCGGCGGGAAACTAATAAAAACTTGCTCATTTCCTTTCAATCCCGATCGCACTTCCGTCTTATCATCAACCGTCATCCCAGTCTTAATCGGAACAAACGCAGGCTTCCCACCTTCACCACCCGCCACAAACACCCCCGTTTCCTTTTGTTGACGGACAATTGCCGCAGTCGGCACAACCAAAACATCTTTTAATTCACCCGCTGTAAACTCCACATTCACATTCATTCCCGATCACAACATTTTTTTAGCATCATCAAGAATTGAAGCTTTCACCTCAAAATTAGTCACATTTTGCTGGACGATCGACTGAGGCGAAATTTGAGTAACTTTGCCTGTAAAAGTCTTTCCCGTATAAGCATCGGCTTGAAGAGACGCATTTTGACCGAGGCGGATTTGAGCAATATTACTTTCTGCCACATTAGCCACTACCTGATTTTTGGAAGCTAAAGACAAAATCGAAGAAGAAGTCGCCGAAGAGACTGAACTACCTGCTGTTGTTGGAGTCACAAAAGCCCCCGGATCGGCATATTTACGAGTACAATGCCGCTGAAAGGAGCACGAATTCTCGTATCATTAATCAGCGCTTGCACGGTTTGGAGACTACCTTTGGCGGAGAGAACTTGGGCACGGGCGATCGCTATTTCTTCCGGCCGAGCACCAGCTTCAATTAATGCCAAAGCTTGCTGTTTTTGCTCCACTGCGGCTTCGGAAGCAGCGATATCTTCCGATCGCGCCCCCGATCGCACGAGGGCGAAAGCTTGCTGTTTTTGGGCTACGGCAGCCCTCGCAGCAGCGATATCTTCCGATCGAGCACCCGATCGCACGAGGGCCAAAGCTTGCTGTTTTTGAGCTACGGCGGCCCGCGCAGCAGCGATATCTTCCGATCGAGTACCAGATTGCAACAAAGCTACAGCTTGTTCGGCTTGCCTGACTTGAGTTTGAGCTCGATCGCTCGCGGTGCGAGAATTATTTAATATTTGGAGAGCGATCGCTCCAGCGTTATAAAGTTCTTGATTTCTTTGAAATTCTTCTGAGGCCTGGTTTTTGGCATATTCGGCATCCCTCAGTTTAGCTTGGGCTTGGGCGATATCTTCGGGGCGATTACCGTTGAGCAATTTTTGGAGAGTTGCTTGTTGTTCTGCTAATTGTGCCTCGGCGACAGCAATATCCTGGCTGCGATTACCATTAAGTAATTTTTCGAGACTGGCTTGTTGTTCTGCTAATTGCGCCTTTGCTGCTGCAATATCTTCAACTCGATTACCGTTGAGTAACTTTTGCAGATTCGCTTCAGCGGAGGCGAGTTGTCCGCGATTTTGGGTCAACTGCCCTTGGAGGTTGGAATCATCCATTTGAGCTAGAATTTGCCCTTGTTGAACGCTGTCTCCTTCCTTGACGAGCAAACTTTTGAGCACTCCTGAAGTTTTGGGACTGACGTTAACGCTGCGTTCCGGTGCAATTGTACCATTTGCTGAAATTGCGATCGGCAAATTCACTCTTTCGACAGCAACGGTTTTTTCCTTGCGTCTGGTTTCGCGGCGCGATTGAACCGTGAGTTGGCTATAAGCTGTGTAGCCGACTCCTGCAAGCAATCCGGCGGCGAGAAGCCCGCTTACCCACGGAGTCAGCCCTTTTTTAATCTGAAGATGCTTTACTAAGTACATATAAATTAGACCGATCGGGCGTCTGTTCAATTTAGACCGATCGGCAACTGAAAACGTTCAATTGAAGTTTAGCTAAAAGATGAAGGCGGGAAATTCCCGCCTTACCTCAAAACTTGCGGCGCAAATTATGTTACATTTCCCGCTGAAATTCCTCAAGAATATCCATCAATTGAACTTGACACTGCATCGGAATCAAATCTGCTAGTGGAAGTTCCCGCTTACCGCCGCCCAATTTGACTGGAATACTTTGCAAAACTTGTCCAACTCTGTCAGCATCTAAATTGCCATCTTCCAGCATCGAATAAAGCTGCTGGGCAACGACAGTATGCAGGTGAGCATCTCTGAGATACAAATGCCACTTAGCAATATCGATGTAGACATTTTCGCCAATTTCAGCGGCCAAGGATTCGATCGCCTGTGTAGTATTAGCCATATATCAAAAAAGCAAGTTATTTGTGCTCGGTTAAAAGAGTTAACAAATCGCGGATAACTCCCTTCAGCCAGAATCTTTATTGAGGGGCGAATAATCTGCGATCGCAAAAATGTAAATCGCGTGGGCTAACACTAACAGCGCCCACCCACCCGTGACTGAAACTGCCCAAGGCCAATCAGCCTTCTGCAAATTGTGAACAAACCACATCACAGAATTGGCCGCCGAGAAAAGACCGACGTGGATGGCAAAATTCATCCGATCGTCTAAACGGCGGTACTCTGGATCTTGGCGATCGGGTTTGCGGGGCCAACGAGGAGGCATAGCTTTTCACTTGATGTTAGAGTTCTGCCGTCATTTTAATCTTATGTGCAGCTTTTTGAATGCTGCATCCCTCTTTCGGCTTGATCCGTGACTTCTTTAAGAAATCGGGGATTGGGTTTTTACGTGGGCTGACTTCACCAATCGTCGCTGATTTGATAATCCCCTGACTTGCCACCAGTTTTACTCAGCAACCGAATCGATTCAATTTCGATCGACTTTTCCAAAGCCTTCGCCATATCGTACAAAGTCAGCGCCGCCACCGAAACCGCCATCAGCGCCTCCATTTCCACCCCAGTTTCTGCCTTAATTTTCACTTCGGCCCGAATTTGATACCCCGGCAACTCGGCATCAGGAGTTACCCACACTTCCACGCTACTTAGTGGCAGGGGATGGCACAGCGGAATCAAATGCGCTGTCTGCTTGGCCGCCATAATTCCAGCCAGCCTAGCAGTACCCAACACATCGCCTTTGGGCGCATTTCCCGCTTCAATCGCCGCAAACGTCTCCGGCAGCATCCGCACGCGTCCGGCAGCCACAGCTTGCCGCAAAGTCAGCGCTTTGGCTGAAACGTCCACCATTTGGGCTTCACCGCTATTATCGAGGTGAGTTAGCTGCCCGGTAACAGGCAACTTAGAAAAATTTGGCGGCAGGTCTTGCATTATTTTGGGAATGGTGTTACTATTAGATTCTGTGAGAAAAGAACTTAATCAATTTTAGATTAAATCTAAACTCAACAGGGGCTTGTAGCTTAGTTGGATAGAGTGCATGGCTACGAACCATGAGGTCGGGGGTTCGAATCCCTCCAAGCCCATTTTAAACAATTGACCGTTAACTGTTGACCTTCATATCCAATCCGGTAGCATCGGAATTCTGTAGTGCGAGCGTCCTCGCTCGCGAACCACCCCGCTCGCGGGGTGGTTCGCGCTGAAACGATTCAAATATATAATTCTGATGCCAGCGCAAACGATATCATAGTTCATAGTTAACAGCGAAAATTCGATCGGCGTTTTTGCTCTCTACTGTCCACTGTTAGCTGTCTTCTTAAAGAAGTCGGGGTTCTAACTTTTTTCTGCCATATCACTTATTCAAAGCGTAAATATCTTTGCCTTGACCGATCGCAAATTTCAGGGAATGAGATAAATTTTTACTAGACTGGGTAATAAATACCACCAATGCCAAGCCAGCAAGTCCCCCAGCCAAGCCAAACATATTTCTGTAGCCAACTTGTTCGGCAACAAAGCCCAAAATCGGGCCGGCAAGGGCAATTCCCAGGTCAAACCCACCAATACAAAGCGAAAATAATCTACCCCTTTCTTGAGGTTCGCACCTGTCAGACATCAACGTTATCATCATCGGCAAAACCGTACCGCCTGCTAGGCCTTCCAATAAAGCTGCTATTAAAAAAGCACTGGTACTGTTAGCAGCATATAACAAAAACATAGACCAGGCATAAAAGATTAATCCGCCACTAATAAACAAGCCGCGCCCGTATTTATCCGAAGCCCGTCCCGTGACTAATCGCATAGCAAAACTGGCAATTGCCGCCGTTGAATAAAACAACCCAGCATTGAAATCAACCTTGGTTTCCTGCACGAACAAAGGCATAAATGTGCTCAAAGTCCCGAAGACTAAACCTATTTGCAATAACACTAAAGCCGGAATCCGAACCCGTGGATTCCACAGCATTTGCCAATAATTTTTGCTATTTTCTTCCTCAGATAACGCTTCTGTTTTTAATGATTCACCAAAATCCGGTTCCGTAACTTGTACTGTGAACAACACAGCCATTCCCGCCAAAGTCGCAGACATTACAAACAAAGGAGTATAACCCACCCAAGCTTGCAAAAATCCGCCCATTGCCGGACCAAATGCCATCCCAATCGGACTTACCAAACTCATGTAACCGATTAATTCGCCCCGCTTTCCTGGCGGAGATAAATCTGTTACTAAAGCGCTGTAAGCTGTAGTAAAAGCGGCGATACTAATGCCGTGAAAAGCCCGAATAAATAATAGTAAGGGGACAGATTTAACGAATAGGTAGCCGAGAGGGGCAATTACAGCTACCAAGACACCTAAAAGTAAAATTTGTTTTCTACCTCTAGTATCGGCCATTTTGCCCAACTGCGGCCTCGACAGCAAAAGTCCGATCGCAAATGCACCCATCACAAAGCCAATTTCCTGCTTTGTTCCACCCACATATTGGACGTAAAGTGGCAAAGTTGGCAGCAGTGAAGCCAAACTAGACCAGAATAGCAAGCCTGCGGTGAATAAAGTCAGCAAGTTGTGCCTGGGTTGGGGTTCGATATTCCTAAAAATATTCAAGATGCGAATTCCTGTGAAATCTTCCGAGTACACTTTATAAGAAACTCATTCTCAGTGATGCTGCTCTAATATTAGCTCAAAAAAATAATCGATTATTAGATTAAATCTGTCTCACGATCGGCATTCGCGGAGGTGCTGTTTTCCACATCAAATCTATCTCTTCCGGTGTCAAACTCAAGCAAATTGCCATCATTTAGCGTGCATCCCAAAGCATTCAACTCTCGATCGACCCGTTCATATTGCACCCTTCCCAGACAAAAAAAGGGCGATCGCCCACTTGAAGCTCAAACTAGTCCCCTGTAACGCTGAGCTGGCTCTCATCTACTTTGCATATTTTAATTATTAAGAAAATCTATCATTTTTTTCGTTACCTTTCCGCTGCTCCCCGTGCGTTTAAAAGCAATAATTAAATACACCAGAGAGGATCGGCACTTAATCAAAAGTTTTGTTAGAATAGGTGAGCTGTTACAAATCGTAACTTATGCTGGTTTCTATTTTAATAATTGACGTTGCCCTAGTTGCTTGGTCTTTGCATTTGATGCAGGAGGCGATCGCGCAGCGGGAATTTTCACTAATGCTAGCCGGCACTTTAGTTGCAGTCTCAGCAGCCGCGCTAGTGGTGGTCTACTTCCTCATGGGGTCTTGTTTAAGTCACTTAAGTGAAATATCCCAGCACTCTTATCAATACTACTAAGGATTGACAGTTGGCGTTAAGTGAGGAGATGAGCGAAGAGTCTGTGACAAAAATTTCTTGGCAACGGCTCGAAAGCCTTGCCAAAAAAAGGTCTGCGACTAATTTTATAAAAAAGCTTGACAAAAGTAAGGAAGTTGAGGCATGATTAAAAACGCTGAAAGAAAGGGGCTATAGCTCAGTTGGTAGAGCACTACAATGGCATTGTAGGGGTCAGCGGTTCGAGCCCGCTTAGCTCCATTAGTTAAAACACTCACCGATCTGAAAGCACCAAGCTGTTCTTTAGCTTGAGGGCTATTGAAAGCCCCCAGCATAGCTGTACTCAGCAATCTAACCAAAAATCACTTCCGGTGGCGCCATGTCAGCCCCCATAATCATTCCCCCGTGACTGTTAGACTTCTTCAAACCGGGTTGAGGAGTCGGGGCTTCCCGCTGCTGAGCCGGCGCAACTGACGGCGGTGTCACTTGAGGTGCTGCATTTACAGGTACGACGGGTTGCTGCGACAGCCAAGCTACACCTCCGACAGCCCCAGCCATCAAAGCCGTGTAGCTGAGGTACAAATGCACCGGATGCATTTGAAATTCGGAATCTGACTCGGAGTTGGAAACAGACAACAAATACGGGTTCGCAGTTTCTCTCGGATCGGGTAGAGGTAAAGCATCCGCCATAGCCTGGCCGTTGAGTCCCAAAGCATCCCCGATCCGGCGGATAAAACCTCTAAGGTAAATATCTTGGGGCAATTTATCGATTTCCCCATTTTCGATCGCTTCCAGGTGGTGCAGTGGCACGAAAGTTTGACTGTGGAGTTGATCGAGAGACAAAGAGCGAATTTGTCGCCCTTTTCGCAATTCTAGGCCCAATTCGCACAAGCAATCTTTCCGGTGTTGAAGGGCTATTGCTGCTGTTTCTTCCTTAGTGAGTTTTTTTTGCTTCTTGAGAAAACCAAATCCAGGGAAGGATTTTCGTGGAACAAGCACGGTAGAGGGTGCCGCCGACTCGAGTTGAGTTTTGTCTTGGGGCAGTTGTTCGTTTTCTTGGGAAATGTCAGTATTTCGATCTCTATTTTCAGTGTCCGATTTTATTTCCGGGATCGCTTCGGCAACTGCACTGCGCCAATAAAAAACAGGAGCAGGCGCTGGTGGCTCCAATTCTCTAACAGCCTCAGTGGCACGATTTTCAGCGATCACAGGAGCAGGTGCTGGTGGCTCCAATTTTCTAACAGCCTCAACAACGGGACTTTCAGCAACAAAACTCTCTGGGGCAGCTTGCAATTGAGTTTTAGTTTGTTTGGGAAACCGCTGAAATGCTAGCTTGACAGCTTCTCGGCTAACGGCTCTAATTAAAATTTCGGCAGCGGAGGCTGCTTCGCCCAGCATAGTTTGCAAGCTAGCCAGAGCGTGGCTGTATGTGTCGCTGCACAAAAGTTCATTTTCTATTTGGCCAAGGACAGAACGAAAATTTTCTTGAGAAATTTCAATAGTTGGGTTGTCTGTCACCCCAAAATAAGCCTCGGGTTTCAGTGCCATGATATTTATGTTGTCTTGCTAGAAGGTATCTAAATACGTTCTTCGACAGGTTGGCGATGATTCCGGATTTTGACAGTTGACAGTTGACAGTTGACTCCGAAAGCAGTTGACTCCGAAAGCAGTAGTCATTAGTCTATTGGCAGATTTTAGATTAAAGTCACTCATCAATTCTTCAATCTAAAATCTAAAATCTAAAATTTCCTGATGCCCAATTCTCAATTTTTTATTGTTTGTTTATTCGATCGAGCAACCAAAGTGTCGCGACAATCCCGACAAAATGAGCAACAGTAGCGTGAGTGTTTGCCAGTACCACAAATATATCCAGTGGCTGAATAAATCTGCTCAAATCGATCGCGGTACCGAAGAAAGCTTGCGGCTGAGCTAGCGATTTGGCTAACAGCGTACCGCTGATCGCTTCGGCTCCGATTAGCGTCAGTAGCATCCCCGCCATGTTGCTCATCAGTGTCAGTCGTACATCTTTAATGGTGTCTGCCTTTTTGGGACGGACAGCATTGGCGGGCGATCGAATTTCTCTAGACAGGCGAGTAAAGCGAAAAGCCCGATAGACGCTGTATCCGAGCACGATCAACCCGCAAATTGCAAAAAATACGCCACCACCGGTGCCGGCACCGGTTGTCCCCCCTGTAGGGGTAGCCCTAGGCAAGGCGAATGGAATGGCAAACAACAAAATTATCGTCGCCACCACCGCTAGCACTAACTGCACCCAGAAGCAAACCCAGCCTGCTGTACGAAGGGCAAAAGCAACTCGCTGGGCGGCTGGTGGCAGCTTTTCGGTATCTAACTGATCTGTCATATGTTCCGAGGGTGTAAATGGCTGGGTTTTATTGAGACTCCCCAGCCAAAAGGCGTGGGGACTCTCGCTTCACAAGGATTCCAGTAAGGAATGGTTTTTTTGAGATGGGACGGTTGACTGCTGCTTAACTATCTTTACAATAAAAGAAGAAATGTTGAAGAATTGTAACTAACATTCGAGTTCAAATTTGACTGGAATTCATCCCGAGGTATTGAAAGTAATGACACAACTGCAACCCACCACTACTCCCAAGCTGGAACAGCCAAAGTTTGGCTTCAACGACTACGCCGAACGCCTTAACGGTCGAGCTGCGATGATCGGTTTTAGCATCACTTTGATTATCGAGTATGTCACAGGACAGGGTTTGCTGTCTTGGCTGGGTCTCAACTAATTTTAGCAAGTACGCGGTCAGCCTCACACCATGCTTCGATCGAACCGGCCGGTGTGAGATTTCCTGACGGTGGCAACTGCTGAAATTTATTAGAATATAGAATATGTATAGCCTTTCTCAGATAGATGAGGTTCCCGCTGGTAATGGGTAATGGGGGAATCGATCGCGATGTACCCCCCGCGGCTCTTGAGAATCGCTATAGGTCGGAAACAAGCCCAGCGACCAGTCGGTCTTGAGATATAAGTTATCTCCAAGCAACTACTGGAATTATGAGGTGTGTCTCGGGTAGAAACTTAATTTGACAAGCTTGGCAATTTGGCCGGGCGAACGTACAATTCCCAATGGCGAGACGATTAATTTAGGTTAAGCTAGTTTTTGAGCTAGAAATCGCGATCGTCCCGCCAACTCTAAGTTTGAGAGATTGTAGAAATAATATATAACAGAGTAAAACCGAATGAATGCTTCCTGGACGCGACTTTTGAAGTCAGCTTACCGTAAAGACCCACTTACCAGCTTTGTGGTGACAGTGGGGGTGGTCGATGCAGCGATCGGCAGCATCGGTGCAAGTGGCTCTCTATTAGCTTTTGGGCTGGGTACTGCTGGGGTGGCGATCGGTCTGAAGTTCTGGCAAAGCTACCGATCGGGAGCCGAACAGCCCGCACCAGCTCCAGAATACTATCTTCCTCCTCATTCTTCTCGACCCCAGTTGCCCGTACTCAATATGTCCAAGAAAAATCCTCCCTATTAAAGGCCTCAGAGGCTGGGCAAGGTTAAGTTCAACAAATACAGAATTGCAGGGAATTCTCAACCGCTGGGAAGAGCAACCGTCGCTAGACGCGATCGATCGCACTATTTGTCCGAACATCCAGCGTGCATGAGTAGAAACAAAAAAAATCAGGGAAGGAAATATTGGTTTCCTTCCCTTTATTGTTTAATTTATGGTTCGGTTTATGATTCGGGCGATCTTTTAACGGAGCATTTTGCGCTTTTAGCTGTTTTCGCAGAGTTTGCTGTTGCTTTTTGAGCTGTCGGGCTCTAGCCGAACCGCCTTTACCTTTGGAGTTTCTGCCCTCACTGCGGGGAGACTCCCAACTTTTTAGTCTCATGTTTTTACTTTTAATTAATTGCACTACATTTATAATACACTACCGCATTTTTACTGTCAAGATGTTTTACCTAAAAAGCGCAGCTCCCGGTCGCCGATTAAATGGAATTGCTACTACAGATCATTCTATCGAAGCGATCGATCAATTAATCAGGGCGATTCGACAATCGAGTTACCAACGGACAATCAAGGGTTTCAGACTATTGACTAATACCAATTTGATAAACATTTGCTACAGATACAACTATAGCCCCACCTTGTAGGGGCGGTGCCCCCGTGCCTGCCCCGGTTGGGGGGGTAAATATGTAGCGCTATTTTAGGAAATTGGTATAAGAAATGTCCGGACGATTGTTGGTGGCAGCCGCATGATTAGATCTTATAGCCGGATTTAGGAGTCAGGAGCGTTGCCCTGAGCCTATCCAAAGATATTAAGGGTTTCAGCAATCATCCACCTCCTAACCGCGCCCGGTGACTGCTAGATTACCGTGGATTTGGAGAGAAATTTTACATCATTTTGAATTTATGAACTCAGACTCAGAATTTATTTGCGAAGTCGCAGTTGAATTTGCTAACGAAATAATAAATCTCCAAACCAGCAAAAATTTAACTAACCTTGAAGAAGATGTGTTCAAAGGTTGTTGGGAAGACAAGGATTATCATGAAATCGCCGAAAAGGTTGGTTATTCTACGGGTCACATTACAGGGGTTGGCAAGCAGTTATGGAGTAAGCTTTCAGAAGCATTAGGAAAAACAGTTAGTAAAAAAACTTTTCGGCAACCCTTGAGAACAGAATGGGAAAGACGGCGCCTTCATGGAATTACGCTACTTGCACCTTTGGTAGAACCGCAATCTCCCAAATCAATAGAGCAGAATTTTACTGTTTATATAGAACGCCCTCCTATTGAAGAACGTTGTTACTCAGAGATTATCAAGCCCGGATGTTTGTTGCGAATTAAAGCGCCTTGGCAGACAGGAAAAACCGAATTAATTTCAAGACTTATACATTACGCCGAACAAAAGGGATATCGAACAGCAGTTTTAAACCTGCGGGATGTGACTCAAGAAGATTTCGGCAACTTGGATAAATTTTTGCAGGGTTTTTGTAATATCATCGCCGACAGATTTGAGTTGCCTGCAAGCGTTGAAGAACATTGGCGCAAGAGTATTGGAAATAGCAAGATTAAATGCCGCAGCTACTTTGAAAAGTATTTGTTACCGGACGAAAGTCCCTTAGTCTTGGCTTTAGATGAGGTAGACCGAATTTTTCCGTATCGGGAAATTGCCAGCGAGTTTTTAGGAATGTTGCGAACGTGGCATGAAGACGCTAAAACTCGCCAAATCTGGCGGCAATTTCGACAAATTGTATTGCATTCGGAAATCTATACTGAGGTTGATATCAATCAGTCGCCGTTTAATGCTGGATGCGAGATGACATTAACAGACTTCAACCAAGGGCAAGTGCTAGATTTAGCACGGCAGTACGGACTGGATTGGGATTTAGCAAAAGTTACGCAATTAATGGCTGTAGTGGGAGGACATCCCTATTTAGTAGCAGATGCGATCGAACATCTAGCACAACAAGATACAACTCTTGAAGAATTGCTGCAAACATCTCACACAGCATGGGGAATCTACAGCCGCCACTTAGAAAGACACTGGAGGAATTTGCAATCTAATTCCGAATTGGCTTGTGCTTTTCAACAGATAGTTCTAGCTGATTCTCCCGTAGAATTTAACTCTCATTTAAATCAAAATGTGGTAGTGAAGTTAAATGATTTGGGACTGGTGAAGCTTTTTAACAATAGTGCAACGGCACGTTATGAATTGTACCGCCAGTATTTTAGCGATCGCTTTCAACATAACCTATAGTGGGTTTAAACGAGCAGTAAAGTTTTTACGCCACCCCAACCCTCCCCGAACTCAAGGGGAGGGAGTAAGAAACAAAGGGTGCATCTCATTTTTGCAAATATATCTGTAGGGGCGAAGCATTCCGGCAGTAAATATGAGCTTCTGACTAATAACTTATCGGCCGGAATGCTTCGCCCTCTTCAAAAGTGAGATGCACCCGAAACAAAAACCCTCATCTTAGTAAGGGGAGGGAGTAAGAGATAGATTGTACCGATGATTTAGACTTGCTATATGAACTCAACGCACAACAAGCACAACTCTTATCAAGTAGGGGGAAGTCTCCCAGAATCTGCGCCCACTTATGTAGTGCGACAGGCAGACAGCGAACTTTATGAAGGGTTAAAAAACGGTTCATTTTGTTATGTTTTAAACTCCCGACAGATGGGTAAATCCAGTTTGCGGGTACGAACAATGGGAAGACTGCAAAAAGAAGGATATGCTTGTTGTGGAATTGAAATGAGGGATATTTGCAGTTATGAAGTAACGCCGGATGAATTTTTTGGCGGTTTCCTCAGCCTGCTAGTAAGTGGATTCAATTTGGAAGTCGATCCGGGAGATTGGTGGTACAAGTATCAATATCTTCCTCCCTTAATGCGATTGAGTAAGTTTGTCTCAGAAGAACTCCTAGGCAACGTTAATCAAAATATTGTTATCTTCGTTGATGAAATTGATAATGTTCTGAATCTCAAGTTCAAAGACGATTTTTTTGCTTTTATTCGTAGCTGTTATAACAAACGTGCAGACAAGCGAAAATATAATCGCCTCACTTTTGCATTGCTGGGAGTCGCAACACCTGAGGACTTGATTGAAAATCACAAGTGTACGTCTTTTAATATTGATAGTCGATCCGTTGAACTGACTGGCTTTCAACTAGAGGAAACCGAGGCTTTAGAACAAGGACTGATTGGAGTAGTTGACAATCCCAAAACAGTGTTAAAAGAAATCTTAAAATGGACGGGCGGGCAACCGTTTCTCACGCAATGGTTGTGTCAACTGTTTAGTGCATATCCTTTACGCTGTCATCTTTCTAGCGAATCAGAGTGGATAGCTACAATTGTACGGGAACGGATTGTAGAGAATTGGTGGGTGCAGGATAAACAACAGCATTTACAGACAATATGCGATCGCATCCTGAGTAACGAACAGCGAATCTCTAGATTGTTAGGATTGTACCAACAAATTTTGCGATCGGGCGAGATTGCCAGCGATGATAGTTTTGAACAAATGCAATTGCGGATCTCTGGGTTAGTAGTTAAGCAGCATGGCTTTTTGAGAGTTTACAATCGCATTTATCAAGAGGTATTTGATGGGGGTTGGGTTGAGAAAAAGCTAGCTGCGGTGCGTCCTTATGCAGAGGCGATTAGTGGTTGGGAAGCATCTTCAGGTCAAGATTATTCACAGCTTTTGCGCGGGCAGGAATTGCGGAATGCTCAAGCATGGGCAGAAGGTAAAAGTTTAAGCGATTTGGATTATCAGTTTTTAGCAGCAAGTCTAGAGTTGGAGAAGCAAAATATTCAAATTGCTTTAGATGCAGAACAAGAGGCAAGTCAGATATTAAGTGAAGCTAACTTAACACTAACTGAAGCCAATCAGACTTTAATTAAGGCACAAAAGAAAGCTCGGCGGATAATTGGCTTTGGATTTTTTGTACTGTCGATCGTCTGTGTTTCGATCGTAATCTTAGTCAAATGGGCAGACATCCGTGTCAGGAAAGCAGAGCATCAAAAAAGATTGGCAGAAATTGTTGAACTGAATGCTTTATCTACAGTTGATTTCAACTCAAACAATCAGCTTGAAGCATTAGTGAATAGTGTCAAAGCAGGTCGTCAATTACTCGAAATTGATGCACCTATAGAACTCAAAAATCGGGTTGAAAAACAACTCAAACAAACACTTGACGAAATACAAGAACGGAATCGCTTGGAGGGACATGACGGTACAGTCTCCTGTGTGGATTTTAGCTCCGATGGCAAGACAATTGCTAGTGGCAGTGTGGACCGCACTATTAAACTTTGGAGCCTGAACGGTCAGTTGCTAAAAACTATAGACGTGGGTGCTGATGTCTACAGCCTAAGTTTCAGCCCCGATGGGCGGCTGCTTGTTTCAGGAAATCAGGACAACACCATCAAAATTTGGAGTCTTGACGGGCAGTTGTTAAGAACTTTGTCGGGTCATAGCAATTCAGTTCATAGCGTAAGTTTTAGCCGAGATGGGCGACTGATTGCCTCCGCTAGTAAGGACAACACCGTTAAACTATGGAGTCTTGAAAGCGGTACTTTACTCAACACCTTAAAAGGGCATCAAGGCGCGGTTTTTAGCGTCACTTTCAGCCCTGACGGTAAGACTATTGCTAGTGGTAGTGGAGACAAAACAGTTAAAATCTGGAGCATTGAAGGTAAAGAGTTGAAAACTTTAAATACTCATAGCGATATGGTTGTAAGCGTGAGTTTCAGCCCTGACGGTAAAACTCTTGCTAGTGCTAGTTTAGACAAAACGATCGAGCTGTGGAATAACAATTTTAGATCGAGTAGAACTTTGGCAGGACATAATTCACCAGTTTATGGTGTAAGGTTTAGCCCTGACGGTAACACCCTTGCTTCAGCCAGCGGTGATGCAACAATTAAACTATGGAGTCGCGACGGTAGCGAACTCATGACCTTTCTGGGGCATACTACTGGACTCCTAGGTATAAGCTTCAGCCCCGACGGCCAAACGATTGCTAGTGGTAGCGCCGACAATACTATTAAATTATGGAAGACTCAACATACTTTACTGGCAAACCTAAAGGGTCATAGCGATAGAATCCATAGTGTCAGTTTCAGTCCTGATGGCAAGATTCTTGCTAGTGCCAGTATTGACAAAACGGTCAAACTTTGGAATAGTAATGGTCGTCTCTTACAAACCCTAGACCAGCATCTTGACCAGGTTTATAGCGTAAGTTTTAGTCCTGATGGCAAAACTCTTGCTAGCGCTGGTGAAGACAAAACTATCAAACTTTGGAATCTTGATGGCAGGGCAGGCATGAAGGCATTGCCCCTACAAACTCTAAAAGGTCATAGCGATGCTGTTGAAAGCGTAAGTTTCAGCCCTGATGGCAATATGATTGTCAGCGCCAGTAATGATAAAACAATCAAACTCTGGATTAAAGATGGCAGGGCAGGCACGGAGGCACTGCCCCTACGAACTTTCAAAGGACATAGCGGTATAATTTTTAGCGCAATCTTCAGCCCTGACAGTAAAATCATTGCTAGTGCTGGTGATGACAAAACAATTAAACTCTGGAATCTCGATAGCAGGGCAGGCACGGAGGCACTGCCCCTACGAACTATAAAAGGTCATAGCGGTACAGTCCTCAGCGTAAATTTTAGCCGTGATGGTCAGACTATTGCTAGTACCAGTGATGACAAAACTATCAAACTCTGGAATCTCGACGGTAAAGAATTCAAAACCTTAGAAGGACATAGCGAGCGAATCTTTAACGTAGCTTTCAGCCCCAACGGCAAGATTATTGCTAGTGGCAGTAATGACAAAACCATCAAACTTTGGAGTTTGGATGGTAAGGAACTTAGAACATTAAAGGGGCACAGTCGCGGAGTCAGTAGTGTAAGTTTTAGCCCAGATAGTAAAACCATTGCTAGTGCCAGTTTTGATGGAACTGTCAACATCTGGAGCCTTGATGGTTTAGAGTTAAAAACTTTAAACTTAGAGCAACTCGTAGCGTCCGGTTGTAATTGGCTGCACGATTATTTGAAGACAAACAATCGTTTGAAAGAAAGCAGCGAATCTCATCTTTGTGAGGGTATCGAGAAAAAAAAATATAAATTTTAACTTTTTTGTTAAGCAATAGCATTTAACAGTTATCAGCTCAATCTTGCTGATAACTGTTACCTGTTAACTGTTAACTACAAGGGCCGGGAGGAGGGCAGAGCTCGAATGGAGGATCTAATGGAGTTTTCACTACCATTAGTATCAATATTAGCAATATCAGCAATATTGCGATCGTTACTGTTTTTATGACCAGTTTCTTTTCCATATCAAGTTAGATTTCGATCGAGGAATTAAGTATTCATTCTTGTTTGCTAGTAAATCTCAGGCAAAAAATACCAGAAAGCTACAATTTAAATTGGCGAACGGAGAAATTAAATAGCTTTAGGTAAATGCTGGAACTAAGCTATATCAAGAATCTGACGAGTGGCTGTAAGAGCGATCGCCACCGCCCCGAAATTTATGATTAACAATTACAGCTATCAGCAGGACGATTGACTGATAACTGTAACTGTTAAAAATTTTAAGGTAATTATAATCTAGCTAGTAGCTCGCTCACAGGTGCCCGGAGGCGTGCACCAATTATCTGGTTGCTCCTTCGCCGCGTACAAACCACCCTCTTGCGGGAAATTGCTAAATACACTATCTTCAGTCAGTCGTACAGATGACAACTCCTGTTTAGCCAAGCTTAGGCTTGTAATTACCATCAATGTTGGCAACAGCATGAACCTTGCCAACTTCATCGTTCCCATGAGAAGTTTCTTGTCCATATCAAATAAGTTTGTGCTTTAAGATTACGTAAGTATTCTTTTTAATTGCCAGTTTTCCGGAAAAAAATGCCAGAAAAAATCTACAGCGGGAGAGCCACAAGTAGAGAACATAAATAATATTAATTCCGGTTGCACCGGCATGATAAATCGGACACTCCAAGAGTCCATTAGTGTCAAGTTAAGCTGTGAGTCCGCCATTCCTCTCACTCGCCCACCAGTCCGCCAGGGAATCAATTCCCTGTCTAATAGCGAAAGTCCTCTCAAAGAGGACTGAATTATTCATTAGATATCTCCTAAAAATCCTGTTAAGAACAGGCGAGATGCCTGTTCCACAAGAATTATGCCAGATGTCTATTAGTCCTCTTGGAGAGGACTTCAGCTTTGAGGCAGGGGTTTAAACCCCTGCCGGACTGAGCCGATCGCCCCCGTTTAGATATTTATTATTATTCACATCATATTTTTTCTTATTTTTTCTTATTTGTCGATGGATTTCCCTATTTTTTACTTAAAAAAATGCTGTAAATCTGGTAATTTATTGATATTTTTTCTGATTGTTATATCTAAAAATAACTCTTACGATCGATTCATAAATCAAAAAACACAACCAAGAATTGCGAGGTAATTATGATGAATATTATCCTCAAAAGACAGGCGACAATTGCCTCGATAATCGCAACATCCCTGATTTCTATTGCAAGTCCTGCACCAGCGGCTTCTCCCATCTCTTTCATAGATATTCCGATCGATTCTATTGTAAATGCCAACAAAGGACAACACAAAGATCCGGACGAGCGATCGCAACTACTGGTTAAACAACGTCATCGGGACCATGAGATGTTTATTGTTCGTACACCAGATTGCAGGTTTATGAGGTACACCAGAATTTGGAGTTTAGATGTTCGCGGTAAAAGCTCGCGACAATTGTTCCCGATCGGTCAATTACAGGGGCTCGATCGCTGCCATTAGAAAACCAGAGTGAGTTGGTGACAACTTAAACTCGCATCCCTCACAAAAATTGGGTTGCTGTCAGAGAACATAGTACCTAAGCCTATATTTTCCGTTAGCCAACCCAGTTTTTCTTATTTTTTCTTATTTTTTATGAGTCGCCGATCGAACTCCCTATTTATTGACCTAAAAAAGCAGTAATTTCTGAGATGTTTTATTATTTTTTATGATTGTTATATCTCAAAAATCTTATTAAGATAATACCCAATCCTGGTTATAACCCCTTTGTTGTTGAGTCAGAGAAGGCAATAAAAGTTGGTGTAGGTGCGGTTTTGACCGACGAGTCATAAAAGGGATGGCTAACTCGGATTTGAGATAACTTCATTCAGCAACCAGCACAATAAAAAAATCATGAGGTAATTATGCAGCCTGAAGTTTCAGTCAGTAAAGGAGTTCTTCATGTACTTATTCCAGTGGCTTGTTTGGAAGGTCCGATCGATGCTATTGTCAGTGTCAATGGAGGAAAATATGAAGATACGGACGATCGGCAACTTGATGTTAGCGATATGCGAGTTTCGTTCACAGAAGGTGGCTTAGCGATCGACGGTAACTGGCATTTCCAAGTCCGAGAGTATTTAGGACGTTTCCGAGGAAAAAAGAAATATACTTCCTGGGTTTCGATCGAAGGTTCATTCTCTCAACCTTTCATTGTTAAAATCGGCAACGGCAGGCTGGTTGCAGAAGCTGGCAAGATCGATATTCAAGGTGCCGACAAGTGGTATCCTGAAATTCTTTATGCTTTGATTTCGAGATTTCGGATCAATGGCGCTGTTAACAAACTTATTAATCAAGAACTCCAAAATTTTAATGGCATGAATCTTCAGCAACTGCTTGTTCAAGCGGGTAGTGCGATCGTTGCCGAAGCATTGGGGATTAGCAGTGATGATGCTAATAAATTGATCGACTTTTGCGCGGGCAATACAAATGCCAAAATAACTGGTAATAGATTGATATTATCTGTATTAGTTGACTGAAAAATGCAGCTTAAAACAGTAATCGCAGAGGCTTTGACAGCAATACACAGCTAGGTTTATCCGAAGTTATTTTCTTCCCAACATTTGAGCATATTATGAATGGCGCTTTCTGTTTCTGCTCTAGTTTTAACTCCTTTGCCGATGTATTTCATTATTTCCGGATCGCTGTAGATACGGTACAGCTCATCTAAATCGTTAGGAGTAAATTGCCTGAGGTACAATCTTGCTGTTTCTATCTCTTGCATGATGACAATATAAGCTCATATCACTAGATTATAATACCAGTTTTGTTTGGTTGCAAACATTTTAGTTGGGTTTCGCTCCTCAACCCAACCTACTGTTACGATAGATGCGATACAATTAGTACATAGAGTCGCAGAATCGCTTCTGCAATCTAAAATCTAAAATCTAAAATCTAAAATCTAAAATCGGATGACCATTTCTTCACCAGTAGCAGACACCAAAAACCAACCCCGTCGCGAAACAGACTGGCGGTTATTCCTGAGGTTGGCATCTTACGCAACCCGCAGCAAACGCTTGTTAATTATTTCGATCGTCCTATTAGTACCGCTGGCGATTTCGGGAGCAGTTCAACCCATTTTGATCGGACAGGCAATTTCGCTAATTCGAGCTGAACCTACCTACGAATTTCTGCGGGGAATCCCTTTATCTACCGGATTAAATATTCTGGCAATTCTGCTAATGCTAACTATAGCATTTCGGCTAGCACTGCAATCAGTTCAAGGTTATTTAGTCACGAAAGTAGGGCAAATAATTACTACTGATATTAGAAATGATTTGTTCGCCCACGTCACTTCCCTAGCAGTGAGATTTTTCGATCGCACTCCTGTAGGCAAACTGATGACTCGCCTCACCAGCGATGTGGAAGCTTTGGGAGAAGTGTTCTCTTCTGGGGCGATCGGCATTGTCGGCGACTTGTTTTCGATCGTAGTAATCGCTGTCTTTATGTTTGTCATGCAGTGGCAACTGGCTTCAATGTTGGTGTTGATGATGATCCCAATTACCGCACTAATAATTTATTTTCAGCACCAATTTCGCCTCGCCAATTATAATGCTAGAGAAGAACTTTCTGACCTCAACGCTCAACTGCAAGAAAATCTCATTGGTATTGGCGTAGTACAGCTATTTCGCCGCGAAAGATTTAACTCAGAATTATTTCGCGTTACCAACAACCGCTATATGGATGCAGTTGACAAAACTATCTTTTACGACTCTGCGGTATCTGCTACATTAGAATGGATTGCTTTAGTGGCGATCGCAGCCGTATTATGGATGGGTGGCAAGAGCGTTTTGGCAGATAATCTTAACTTTGGTACTCTCTCTGCATTCATTCTATTTGCTCAGCGTCTTTTCGATCCGCTGCGGCAATTTGCTGAGAAATTCACTGCTATTCAAGCAGGATTTACTGCCGTTGAACGGATTAGTGATATCCTCAATGAACCGATCGAGATTAAAGATCCAAGCACTGGGAAGAAGCAAGAAAAAAGTTCGGCAACGGATTTTGTAACGGATGTAACGGATGTAACGGAAAGAGGAGAAAATGCCAAATCGCAGAAGTCTGAGTCGGGAGAAATCCAATTTGACAATGTGTGGTTTGCTTACAAACAAGACGAATATGTTTTGCAAGACCTCAATTTTACCATCAAATCCGGTGAGAAAGTAGCATTGGTTGGCCCTACCGGTGCGGGCAAAAGTTCGATTATTCGTCTCCTCTGTCGCCTTTACGAACCTACTCAAGGACGCATTTTAGTTAATCATGTGGATATTCGGGATTTGCCTCAAGCAGAATTGCGACGGCACATCGGCGTGATTATCCAAGATGGCTTTCTATTTGCTGGCGATGTTAAAAGCAATATCAGCCTGGGAGAAAATTACTCGATCGAGGAAATTCAAGCAGCAGCAGAAAAGACAAATGTTGCCAAATTAATTGAAGAATTACCTCAAGGTTATGATACGCAATTGCGGGAACGGGGGACGAATCTTTCAGGCGGACAAAAGCAATTGTTAGCATTTGCTCGTGCCGCCATTCGCAATCCCAGTATTTTAGTTCTCGACGAAGCAACTGCTAGTTTGGATGTCGGTACAGAAGCTTTAATTCAAGAAGCTCTAGAACGTTTAATGGCTGAAAGAACGGCGATAATTATTGCGCACCGACTCTCGACTATCCGAAATGTCGATCGCATTTTGGTGCTCAAACGTGGTCAATTAGTAGAGTCTGGCAGCCACGAAGAATTGTTGCAGCAAGAAGGATTATATGCCAGTTTGTACAAGTTGCAAATGCTAGGAAGTTAATATTTGAAGTCAGCTTGTACACGGATTTCTACACGGATACACCGATGAATTATCGAGATTGAGAGACTATTGGATTTAATATCAGGTGCGTCGCTCATCGATTGTCGCTGTTTTTTGGGATTTTTGATGGCGACGCACCCTACGGCTACTATTGCATGAGTTTGGAGAATTAGTCTAAAATTGATTCATTTACCCGAAATCATTTTCCAAAGTGTTTCGGGCAGGTGAATTACATACTGAAACAACTGATTTGGCCCGATACCAAACATTAACTGCATCGTCAGCACAATTACTGCCAAAGCAATCGCCGTCCCGATGCTAGCCTTCAATACTTTGACAGCCCAATTAAATACCAACCAAGATACAAGTAATGCAGCAATTAAGATAATTAGTTCGATCGGCATATATAGCAGTTGACCCTTCGACTACCCTCAGGGCAGACAGTTGACAGTTGACAGTTATGATACTCTAATTCAACCGTTTATGAAACGCGGATTTGAGACTCTATTCATTAGGTAATTTATGTACTAACCGATGTGGCAGTTGCTATAACATTTCTAACTCTAATTTAACTCTACAAGACTTACGCATCAATACCAAAGAAACCGTGTTTTTTACCAATTTTAAAGGCTCAGATGCAGTATTTTCGTAAAAAACCCGGTTTCTGTCTCCAAGACTACTCTACTTGTTGCTTCAAGCAATACTACCGCGTTTCCGTGTTTCCTTATAAGAAATTCCCACATTTTTCAAACCAGCTTTAATCATTTGTTGCTCCAACAAAGCGAAAAAGCGACCTCTATCGCCACCTGTAACCACGGCTTGATTATGAGCTTCCGCCAATGTTACCGGATAGCCGCCGCCTTTGTGTACTTGAGCCAGCATCATTCCTAATGCTAAATCTAGCTGGGCTGCATCTTCTGCAACCCATTCGGGAACTTCTATTCTAGCAATTTCTGTACCGACATGAACGTAACAAAAATAGACAGAATTCATGCCGTACAAATCCAAGATTCGAGCTTGGGATTTCCATAAAGGACTTCTTTGTCCCGGTGATAGTATTGTTGCCCATAAAATGGCATCTCGCAAGGGTTCAAATACTTGACAAGGTGCTTTGTCTGTGTGAGAACTTGTAGCAGTAAATCCGACATTCGGGCAATTAGCTATGCAGTCGGGTACTTCGTGGGTGCAAGCTTCAAATCGCAAAAAAGATAAACTTTCGCTGCTGCGAGAAGCACTCAGATATCCTACTAGGGGAATTCTGGCTAAACGCAATTTGTCCCAAGCTTCTAAAATTGGCTGTAAAATTTGGTCGCGGGCTTCGTTGGGCAACGGTTCTAAAAACCAATAAATCAGGGAACCGTCTACCATTGCTAAAGTTGGCGCGGGCAATTTATGGTTGCTAACTTTCACCCAATCTTCACCCATTTCTGCCAAGGCAATTGCTTCGGAAACTGCCCGCCGATATCCCATCCATTCTTCTGTTCTAATTCCCCACTGTCGTGACATATACAAGTCTTCTGGCTTATAGAAAACTTCCGGTACGCTATCTAAAACTGGGTGGCGGCTTTGTCCGTAGTGCAGCATGACGGTGCCGATATTTAGTAAGTAACAGTAGGCGATTTCGTGATGGTTTGGTGAAATTTGAGATCCGTCAGTAGCAAAGACTGTGTGGGCTGCGGGGGGCGGTGGGATATAAGTACGATCGCCCAAAGGTTCGATCGGTGTGGCAGAATTAAATAAAGTGCGATCGCGCCAACTTGCTTGTAATTCTACCAATTTTTCCTGTCCCGCTGCCGCCTTTTCTAACAATTTCTGAGCTATTTCCAAACGCTGGCGAGCCGCTTGGGCCTCCACATTTAAATGTTGGCTCATTCCCTGCATTGCTTTTGCTGCTTTAGTTAAATCTAGCATTTATTATTTGTTAACTGTTGGTGGTTGACTGTTAACTAATGACTAATAGACATCTCCTAAAAAGAATCTTAAGCCATTCGATCGATGTAGGGGGTAGGGGCGGTGCCAAGAGAGCCCGCCCTTCTTATTGGGCGATAGTCTGTGTCCCCAACCCTCTTAGTTTGTGTCCAAAT
>JAAUPI010000265.1 GCA_012035135.1 Microcoleus sp. CSU_2_2 | reverse complement strand
TTATAATTGGTATGGTGCGTCGCTATGAGATCTCCCAATAGCAACGAGAGTTGTTCGTAGCGACGCACCATACATTTACTACATTTACGAGATTATAAAAGGGGTAAGTAACCCGGATTTGGTATTACTTAGCAATAAAGTACAAGCGAATTCCGAATTTATGCCCGATCGCGCTTAACCAGTGGTTTTCAATTCCATAGGATTGCTCAATACATTTGTAGGGGAATCTGATTGTCTTAGACGATAGCCCATACTGTGAACCGTCTCAATTAAATCTTCAGTGGAACCGGCAGCTTTAAGCTTTTGGCGCAACCCTCTGATGTGAACTTTTACAGTATTTTCTTCGGGTGGAGATTCCAACGACCAGACGTGTTCGATCATCGCACTTCGACTGAGAACACGGCGACCATTTCGCAATAGCAATTCCAGAAGCGCGTATTCTTTGGGCGTGAGATGAAGTGGGGCGTGTCTGTAGCTGACTTCATAGGTACTGGGGTTGAGGCGAATTTCTTCCCATTCCAAAATCGGCGGAGAAGTGCTACTCCCTCGACGCAATAAGGCACGAATCCGAGCAAATAGCTTTTGCAAATCTACGGGTTTGACCACATAATCATCAGCCCCAGCATCAAGCCCATTAATTTCATCGCTGAGAGTATCACGGGCCGTGATCATGAGAACAGGCATACTATAGCCATGCGATCGTAATCGATGACACAAACCAATACCATCTAGTTCTGGTAACATCAAATCTATTAGCAGCAAATCATAATTGAGCATATTTGCTTGATGCCATCCAGATTCCCCATCGGTAACAATATCAACAACATAGCGCTGATCTGTCAGGGCTTCTGCCAAGGTTTCTGCAAGGCGCAGATCGTCTTCAACCAAGAGAATCCTCATAGGACAGAGGCTGGGGGAGAATAAAAAGCAACTGAGTGACTTGAGAAAAGATTGAGTTAGCCAACCTCATCAGCCTGTAAATAGGGCGATCGGCATTGCTCGCTCGTAAAAATTGTATTAGAATTTGGACTCCAAATTTGACAGATAGCCGATCGAGATGTCAACAAGTTTTGACTCAAGGGAGGTTCGGGAACGATCGGTCAACGCTTTCTTAAAAAATATTGCTAAAAATCAAGATTTATGACTAATTAAGAATCTTTCCGATTTCTTTACCGTTTTCTGACTCATTTCTTTACTTGTGATATGTAATTCTGGGTTGCATCAGCATTGGAATGGAGCAAATTTTCCCACCCACTTTATTCTTAATTTTGGAGATTACAGTTAAATGGCTTTTGGACCAGCTTCAAGATTGGGAGTCAGCTTGTTTGATGAAACCCCACCACTCGAGTGGGTTACAGGCAACTCAAATCAAGACATTGAAACCATCATTAAGGCAGTCTACCGACAAGTTTTGGGGAATGCCTACGTGATGGAAAGCGAACGCCTCAGCGTTCCTGAGTCGCAGTTTAAACGCGGCGAACTGACGGTGCGGGATTTTGTGCGCCAGGTGGCAAAATCTGACTTGTATCGATCGCGATTCTTCGACAGTTGTGCTCGTTACCGAGCGATCGAACTCAACTTCAGACATCTGCTGGGTCGTCCTCCCCTGGATCTCGAAGAAATGCGGGGCAAAAGTACCATTCTGGATACCCAGGGCTTTGAGGCTGAGATCGATTCTTATCTCGATAGCGATGAATACCAGAATACGTTTGGAGATGACATTGTTCCCTACATCCGGGGATACAAAACTGAAGCTTGCCAAAGCATGGTGCAGTTTACCCATACCTTCGAGTTGGTGCGGGGTGCTTCTAGCAGTAGCTTGAAGGGCAATCTGGCAGGTAAGAGTCCACGTTTGAATTCCCTAGTGATTCAGGGAACGCCAACCGCCGTAATTTCTCCAGCCAGCAGTGGGGCGACATTCCGCAATCCATCGGGCAGTGCTCGGACTCGTCATGGCGCCGGATCGGATGAAAACGGGAAAGTCTATCGCATTGAAGTTACGGGCTATCGCGCCAATGTAGTGAATCGGATTTCCAAATTCCGTCGCAGTAATCAGGTTTACCTAGTGTCCTTTAATGACCTATCCGAAACCTATCAACGGATTCACAAACAGGGTGGGACGATCGCTAGTATCACTCCTGTCTAGTTAAGCACTGATCGATCAAGCGATTTTAGATTTTAGATTTTAGATTGAAGAAAGTGACCAACTGATAAATCCGGGGGCTTGCGATCGGGATTCAGAACTTTGCTTCAATCGAGTCAACAATCAACAATCAACAATCAACAATCATTCCGGCACAACCGGAATTGATATAAGTCCTGTATTACCAACTACCTGTAGAGGGGATTAATTGCAATGACAGATTCAACTAAATATGAACTGTGGCCAACCAGTGGTCTGGATGAGATCCAGGCCGTAATTCGCGCAGTCTATAAGCAGGTTTTGGGCAATCCCCATGTGATGGAAAGCGAACGTTTGGTATCTGCGGAATCTCAATTGAGCGATCGTACTATCTCCGTGCGTGAATTTGTACGATTGGTTGCTAAATCTGATTTCTATAGCACTCGCTACTTTCAAAAATGCGCTCCTTACCGATTTGTAGAACTCAATTTCTTGCATTTGCTAGGTCGTGCACCTCAAGATCAAACTGAAATTTCCGAACACATTATCCGCTGTATTGAACAAGGCTACGCTGCCGAAATAGACTCCTATATCGACAGCGACGAGTATCAATCTGCGTTTGGTGAAAACGTTGTTCCCTACTACCGAGGCAGAAGCAGCGAAACCAATACAAAACAAGTCGGCTACAATCGGATGTCTGCTCTCGATCGCGGTTTTGCTCAAATCGACAGTGCCGTCAAAGCATCTCAGTTAGTCTACGCCGTTGCCACCAACAGTGCCAACGCGATCAAGCCTGCAACCAGTCGAGGAGGCGCCTATGTCGCAACCGAAAAGATGTTCAAGATTGTAGTAACAGGGTCTAAGTTCGACAGACCTCGGCGCCGCAGTACCACGACATACATTGTGCAAGGCAACCATATGACCCCGCAAATTCAGCGGATTAATCGCACTTCTGGAACAATTGTGAGCATCACGGAGATTAGCTAAATCAAACTCAAACAAGACTTCTAAGTAAAATCAGGCACGATCTGTAATGGGTAATGGGTAATAGGAACCCCCCTCACCCCCCCTTGGGGGAATTGGGTAATAGGTAATCCATAAATTCCTAATTCCTAATCCCTAATTGCTCGCTCGTACACCTCATTATGAGTTTTTAACTCATGTTGTTAGTAAGACCAGCGCCTACAGTCATTACGATCGATTGACCAGATTTGATCTGATACCAGTTCCTCAAAAGAATGCTACAATCTACATTATTGGGTCGATCTCCTACAATCAATCTATTGTTGTTAATGTTGGATGATTTTGGAGAACTGGTATTACACCATCTTGAGACTCTTCTGCATCTCCCGAATTTAGCGTATCGGATTCGAGAGAATCTTAATTCGATCGATAAACTAGCTTGACAAAATCAAATTTGAAATTCTCATTACATTTTTCCGCTCGACCATGAGTCTCACACTCAACATTAGAATGTTACCGCCACAAGCCCAAAAAAAGTTGCAATGCTGGATTCGGAGCCGTCATTTAATTTGTTCGGGCAACTTTTATATCTTTGAAACAATAGATTATAGCGCGATTGAGCGATTTACAGAGTCTATTACGGCTTTAGGAGGAACATTAATCTCGGTCGAGGCGATCGACAAAATTTGGATGGGCGATCATCGTCAAGTAGTTCTATATCGTGCCAAAGCCAGTTTGCATACGCCTTGTCATAACCTCAAGCAATACTGGTTTAAATATGGCAGTTTTCATACTCGATTCGATCCAAGTTGTTGATCTGGCTAACACTTGGTTGCAGAACAGTAGCGCCTATATTGTGTGGTGTTAATCTGTAGGGTGTGTAGCTGCGAGATCTTGGATAAAACTTGCTCCTTGACAGATGGCGACGCACCTTACTTGCTAGAAGGTTGTGTGTACCACATATACATGGAATATGCTGTAACTTGTAGCAAACAGGCGATCGATTCCCCTATTCATATTTCTATGCTGAGTAGCATTTTGCTAGTTGCGATCGGCGTTTTACTTCTGGTAGTCATTTGTCCCTACTTCAAACAGGAAGTAGCCCGACGACGAACGGCAGAAGGAGTGCTGCGACAACAAACCGATCGCGAACGGTTAGTCAATCAAATTGCTCAACACATTCGGCAATCTCTGGATTTGAACAAGGTACTAGAAACCACGGTAGCAGATGTGCAGAGCTTTCTGGAAGCCGATCGGGTTCTGATTTACCGCCTCTGGGCAGACGGAACGGGTAGCGCCATTAACGAAGCAGTATTACCCCCTTATCCCGTCATTTTAGGAATGTCCTTCCCAGCAGAAGTCTTTCCCAGCGAGTACCATCAGGCTTACTCTCTGGGGAAAACCAGCCTGATTGCCAATATTGAACAAGCCGATTTCGATCCTTGTCTGACTGACTTTCTCCAACAATTTGAAGTCAAAGCAAAATTGGTCGTCCCCATCCTCCAAGAGAATCGAGAGATTGAGGGGAATCCTTCTGTACCTTATCTTTGGGGGTTATTGATTGCCCACCAATGCGATAGTCCCCGCACCTGGGAAACCTGGGAAGTGGAGTTAATGCAGCAATTAGCGACACAGGTGGCGATCGCCATTCAACAATCTGAATTATACCAACAGCTCCAACAACTCAATGCCGAACTCGAACAGCGCGTTCAGCAACGCACCGAAGAATTAGCTCAAGTGAACGTGGCGCTGCGAACCGAAATTGCCGAACGACAGCGCACTGAAGTGGAATTGCGCCACACCAACCACACCCTGCAAACCCTCATTACCGCCTCTCCTCGTGCTATCTTCACGTTGGATATAGAAGGGTATGTGAAGATTTGGAATCCTGCCGCCGAACAGATGTTTGGTTGGACTGAGGCAGAAGTCATCAACCGCCCTAACCCAATTTTTCTCGACGATCGATTAGAAGACTATTCCACCCTTCGCAGCAATCTTCTGCAAGGTACTACCTATAGCATGGTAGAACTACGTCGCCACACAAAAGACGGTAGTGCGATCGACATCATCTTTTCCGCTGCCCCCTTGAAGAATAGTGAAAATCAAATTGAGGGCATTGTGGCGGTGATTGCCGACATTACCGAACAAAAGCAACAAGCTGAACAGGTGCGACTCCTCCAGTCGGTTGTCGTCAACACCAACGATGCCGTCGTCATTACCGAAGCGGAATCGATCGACGAACTTGGCCCTCGCATTATCTATGTCAATGAAGCATTTACCCAAATTACAGGATATAGCCCAGAGGAAGTTTTGGGAAAAACACCCCGGATTTTGCAGGGTGCAAAAACTAATCGCGCCGAATTAGACAAAATTCGGAATGCACTTTCGCGCTGGGAATCTGTCACCGTTGAAGTGATTAACTATCGCAAAAATGGCTCAGAATATTGGAATGAATTCAGTATTGTACCCGTTGCCGATCGCACAGGTTGGTATACCCACTGGATCGCCATACAGCGAGATACAACTGGACGCAAACAAGCAGAACAAGCCCTGCGACAAAGCGAAGAAAGGTTTCGATCGCTAATTGAAAATGCTCTCGACATCATAATGATTTTAAATACAGAGGGCACTATCCGCTACGTCAGTCCTTCTGTGGAAAAAGTTTTAGGATATTTAGTATCTGAACTCGTGGGCAAGAAAATATTTGAGCCAATTCACCCAGATGATTTTGCCACTACTTACTATAGTTTCACCAATACTCTGCAAAGTGCAGAAATAAACCGTCCGATCGAGTTCCGCTATCGGCACAAAGATAATTCTTGGCGAACATTGGAAGCTATTAGTCAGCCTTTTATCGACAATGCCGCCACCACACAAATTATAGTCAATGCTCGTGACATCACCGAACGAAAACGACTGGACGAAATTCGGTTAGCGCTAGAGCGTGAAAAAGAACTCAGTATTCTCAAAACCCGCTTCTTCTCAATGGCATCCCATGAATTTCGCACCCCACTCAGTACCGCCCTAGCAGCAGCTCAAATCCTAGAAAACAGTCCAGACGAATGGAATGACTCCAAAAAGCGACTGAGAAATCTGCACCGAATTCAGGATTCTGTGAGGAATATGGTGCAATTGCTCGACGATATTTTAACCATCAATCGTGCCGAGACTGGGAAACTAGAATTTAATCCTAAACTGCTGGTTTTGGAACAGTTTTGCTATCAATTTGTGGAGGAAATGCGGCTCAGTGCTGGCAGTCAGTATACCATCACGTTTACCTGTGAGGGAAATCCAATTGCTGTTTGTTTGGATGAAAAATTGTTGCGCTCTATTCTGTCCAATGTATTATCGAATGCGATTAAGTATTCGCCTACAGGAGGCAATGTTCATTTTAGTCTAGAGTTTCATTTGGATCGAGTTCTCCTCCGGGTTCAAGATGGAGGAATTGGCATTTTCCCTGAAGATCTCAAGCAGTTATTTGAACCATTTCATCGAGGTAAGAATGTCCGAACCATCCCTGGCACGGGATTGGGATTGATCGTGGTCAAAAAGTGCGTGGACTTACATCAAGGTAGCATTCACATTACCAGTGAAGTCGGCATTGGCACAAATTGTGTGGTAACACTTCCGCTGGTATGATATGGCAGTCCTTTCAGGAGTCGTAAAGTTTTTTACCCCACCCCAACCCTCCCCTTATTAAGGGGAGGTTGGTATGGTGCGTCGCTAGATATCTCCCAATAGTAACGAAAGTTGTTTGTGGCGACGCACCCTACATGATAATTGGTATGGTGCGTCGCTAGGAGATCTCCCAATAGTAACGAAAGTTGTTTGTGGCGACGCACCCTACATGATAATTGGGG
>JAAUPI010000264.1 GCA_012035135.1 Microcoleus sp. CSU_2_2 | reverse complement strand
TCATCTTAAGTATAAGGGCGAAAGCCCTTTTTACACCGCTAAAAATGTTAAGATTCAAGAAAGATTGACGGCGGTTAAAACCGCTCGTGTCGCTTACATCTCATAGCTAAAGCTGATGAGTTTTCCGCTTTCCGTCCTTGTTTTATAAATTTCAACTGTTTTTAGCGCCCAGTATAGCAGGGCGTTTTTTATGTGGCTTTTTTTGCGTGAAAATACTGATATCAAATCCGAATTTGTTACGATATCTGAGTTCCAGCCAATTACCAATTACCAATTACCAATTATCAGATTTGCATTTTTCGATCTACTTGTGCCATAACTAGGTCAACCTCAAAAAACAGAAAGTTTGTAGTTGCGTAAAACTGCGCGATCTACTTAAGTTTAACTAGCAAAACCATTGAATTTTCCCATGAAATTTGCACCAACTCGTCGCATCGCAATTCCCCAACACCAGCGACGCTTTTTAAGTGCGGTAAGTGCTGTTTTAACCAGCAGCTTCGTCAGCCAGCTTATTTTGCCATTTGTCGAAAACCGACCTGCTTTTGCCCAAACATCAGCCTATTGCCAATTATCCAAAGAGCAAGTAAATCAAAAAGAAGACTTGCGCAGGGCTGCGCTGTCAGGAAAACGGGAATCTCAACAGGCATATTTTGCTGTTTTGAACAAACACGCGCAAGAAATAGCAGAATGTCGCCGAAAAACTTGGCCACAAACTCAAGCAATTTGGCTGCGTTTGTATCCCTGCGATGTCAGGGCTGGAGAGCTCGATCGAGTTTTAGATAAAGTTGTCAATCAAGGATACAACCAAGTCTATATAGAAACATTTTACGACGGTCAAGTGCTGCTGCCTGTGGCAGACAATCCGACTGTTTGGCCTTCGGTTTTAAGGAATCGCGGCTATGAGAAATACGATTTGCTAGAAAAGGCGATCGCCAAAGGGAAACAACGAGGTTTAAAAGTTTACGCCTGGTTATTTACCATGAACTTTGGCTATACCTATGCTCAACGTTCTGACAGACAAGAAACCATCGCTAAAAACGGCAAAAATCAGACAAGTTTAACCGTAATTCAAGACACGGCATTGGAAGATCAAACTGGCGAAAGTCACGCCACTTATGTTTTTATAGACCCCTACAGCCCCCAAGCAAAGCAAGACTATTCTTTGTTAGTCAATCAAGTGCTGAAACGTCGGCCACAAGGAATGTTATTCGACTATATTCGTTATGTACGAGGGGTCGGACCAGCTTCAGTTGCCACCAAAGTTCAAGACTTATGGATTTACGGTTCGGCATCGCAGCAAGCTCTTTTACAGCGGGCTAGCAATCAACAAGGGCGAGATTTAATTCAGCGATATTTGACGAAAGGATTTGTGAATACTAATGACGTTCAAACGGTAGTCAAACAGTATCCAACTGAGAGAGAACCTCTTTGGCAAGGGCGAACTCCGCGGCCGATACCGATAGCAACTCCTGTTTCTCTCAGGGAGAATTCTACAGCAACTACAGCTTCCAAAAAAACTGCTAGTGGTAGGGTAAGTATTCCAAGCCCAACACCGACTCCGACAGTACCACTTCCAGATACTGGTATTATCCAAAAAGACCTTTGGCAACTTAGTGTCGCTCATGCAGCTCAAGGAATTTTAGACTTTTTTGGTATGGCAATTCAACCCGCTCAAAGAATGGGAGTGCCTGTGGGAGCGGTATTTTTTCCGCATGGGAATAATACGATAAATCAAGGGGGATTTGATTCGAGATTACAACCTTGGGACAAGTTTCCGGCTGCTGTGGAATTTCACGCGATGGCTTACGGTAATTGTGGAGATGTAAGCTGCATTGTGCCACAGGTGCAGCGAACGGTAAGTCTAGCACCTCGGGGGGCAAAAATCATTCCTGCGATCGCGGGAGATTGGGGAAAACCGCTGACAAATCGGCCATCTTTGGAAGTTCAAATGCGAGCAATTCGCTCTGTTGCGCCACAAATTGATGCAGTGAGTCATTTTTCTTACGGGTGGCAAGAACCGGAGGATGAAAGGACACGGCAGACTTGTCGTTTGTAGGGAGAACTATATTAGGAGTTACGCACGGGTAGTCAGAAACCGGGTTTTTTGTGAGAAGATCCGTTAAAGTCAGCAAAACGCATAAAAACCTGGTTTCTTTGATTTTGATGCGTCCAGGACTCTCCCCCCATCTCGCATCATTTGAGTTTTTTGGTGAGAATGAAACAGCCCTGCCCCATCCCCCATCTCCCCATCATTTGAGTTTTTTGGTCAGAAGGGTATAATGATTATTTAACGACCTTAACCCGATCGCCATCCTTGAGATAACCAGCCCCAGTCACCACCACGCGATCGCCCGCCTTCAAACCCTTTTTAACCTCCACTTTAGCATCGGTCAAATCGCCAACAGCCCCCCCGGAAATTTCCCCAACTTCCACTGGTTGAGCCTGCACCTTATCCTCACCTACAAGTTTATAAACCACAGCACCGCCGTCAGATTGCGGTAAAACAGCCTTTGCCGGAACTTTCAAACCGGGCGTAGTTGCCGTGGAAATCGAAGCGCGCAGAAACATTCCCGATCGCAATAACTCACTTTCAGGCAAATCAATTTTCACCGTAGCTTGGCGATTTTGAGGATCGACTAACGGCAAAATCTCTCGTACAGTTCCTTGCAATTTAATGCGCTTGTCAGAGTCAGAAGTAATGCGAACTTCCGTTCCCGACTTCACTTGCGAAATTTGAGTTTCCGGCACTTTCAATTGCAATTCCAGCTTGTTGCCCCGAATAATCGAAAAAAGTTTTTGGCTCCCCGAAGAAACATCACCAACTCGACCAATTCTTTCCGCAACAGTACCGCTATCCGGCGCTCGAACCACAGTTTGTTCTAGTTGAGTTTGTAACTGTTTGACTCGCGCATCATTGCTGCGAACACTTGCTGCATTATTTCCGACATTTGCGCGAGCGCTGCTGACAGCGGAGCCGGCCGTATTCACTTTAGCTTGAGCGCTGCTGAGAGCCGCTCTCGCCGTACTAATATTAGCTTCTGCAGTAGCTACTTTAGCTTGAGTCGATCGTACTTCTTCCGCTGCTTTATTCTGTTCTTCCACAGCTTTATTCAAATCGGCTTTCGCTTTATTCACATCTTGAACAGCAGTCAGGCGTTCCGTTTTCCGCTGTTCCAAATCTTGCTGGCTGATTACTCCCTGAGAAGCCAAATTTTGGGTGCGGTTTACTTCTCTTTGAGCTTGATCTAATTTAGCCTGAGCCGAAGCAATCCCGGCTTTAGCTTGCTCGACGCCTGCTTTAGCTTGCTCGACGCCTGCCTTAGCTTGTCCGACACCTGTTTTGGCTTGTGCTGCGTCAGCGATGGCTTTTTCAACGCCAGCCTGAGCTTGCTCGACGCCTGCTTCGGCTTCTTGTTGCGCTGACTGAGCTTGCTGCACCTGAGCTTGGGCTTGTTCTACGGTAGAATCGGCAGATTGTACTTTAGCAACAGCTTCGGCAATTTGCGATCGCAACACCGAATCATCCAAAACCGCCATCACCTGAGCTTTTTGTACGACATCTCCTTCCGCCACCAAAACCTGCTTGATTTGCAAGCCGTTTGCTTGTGGTAGCACCGGCAACAAATCGTAAGCCGCCACAGTACCCGTTGCCTCCAGAGTTTGAGCCACCTCGACAGATTCCACCGGTGCCACCGTCACAGTCTGAGAAATCGGTACTTGAGCCACTGCTGGCGCTGTAGTTGCAGGAGGCGGAGTTTTTCCCGAAACCAAGTGTACCCCCGCCAGGGTTGCAGCTACCCCAATTCCTACGCCCGCCAACAGTGCCGGCCACCTGATGCCTTTGCTGGGTGGAACTTCCGCTGCTTCAGATTCCCAAACTGCTGATTCTTCCCCATCCATTTCTGGAACTTCCAGAGGAATTTCTCGTTCATCTTCCTCAGAAGCGAATTCCCGGCGAGAATCATCTTTGACGCCACTTTCAGACACCTTCGCGACTTCGTTGCTGTTGCGCCCGTTCTGTATGTGGCGAAGGGGTTGCGTTTCTTCCGCTTCTGAGATAACTTGATTGGTCACAGTAGTTCCTCCCGCCGGTATCAGCCTTTGGTTTTTGATATTGTAAAGAAAGATTGCAGTCTGAATATTTATATCATTTTAACGGAGGGCATCAGCAGTAGCGCGTCCTCCTTTTGGGTGACTGTAGCGTAATTTCGATGGCATTGACGAGGGATCTCGGTTTGTGCGATCGGCATTTAATTTTATCTAGCTCCGGGGCAAGCAGGCGATCGCTTATCTATGCTCTAATGTGTGTCATAGAACACGAAAAATCTGCCAAGAAAATTGTACCTGTTTAGACCAAAATTATCAAAATTCAGGGGTTTAAAACCCCCGCATGACAGCGTCATGTTTTGAGGGTGGGGTATAAATCCCGATTTTAAAAACCTAGCTGTCAACTGTCAACTGTCAACTGTCAACTGTTTAAAATGAATAGTATCTTTTCTCCTGTCCAACAGTTTCTAATCACTTGGCTGCTAGTGCTAGTGACGGGATGGTTTACATTAGCTGCTGTTAATTATGTTGGAGAACTGGTTAGCATTTTAGTAACGGCGGGACTAATTGCCTTTTTATTGAACTACGCAGTAGTAAGACTGCAAGTATTTTTGCCACGGGGAATCGCTGCGGGGCTGGTTTATTTGACTGCGGGTTTGCTATTAGTAGTAATTGGTTTAACTATTGTGCCACCAGTGTTTAGCCAAGCGAGACAGTTGGGGGTGAGGTTCCCGGAATTGCTGGAGTCGGGGCGACAGCAGCTAGGTGAATTCCAAATTTGGAGTGCCGATCGTAATTTGCCGTTTAACGTGGAAATTTTGGAACAGCAACTATCAGCTAAAGTGCAAGAACAAGTGCAGGCGATCGCGGGTACGGGTTTGGGCTTAGTTGTCGGTACTGTCAACTGGTTTCTCGACTTAATTCTAATTCTAGTAATTTCATTTTATATGCTCCTAGACGGGCAAAGAGTATGGGGTGGTTTAACAAGTATTTTTTCTCCAGATATTCGCTATGTTTTAACCGACACTTTGCAGAGAAACCTCCAGCGGTTTGTATCGGGACAGTTGCTGCTGGGACTATTTATGGCGCTCGCACTGACTCTAGCTTTTTGGTGGCTGCGAGTGCCATTTTTCCTGCTATTTGCCGTATTTATCGGGTTGACGGAAATAATTCCGTTTATCGGTGCAACTTTGGGAATTGGAGCAGTTAGTATAATTGTAGCGTTTATTGATTGGTGGCAGGCGCTGCAAGTCTTAGTAGTTGCGATCGCCCTTCAGCAAGTCAAGGACAATTTAGTAGCTCCCCGCATCATGGGTAATCTCACAGGATTAAGCCCGGTAGTTATTTTCACAGCTTTGCTGTTAGGGGGTAGAGTGGGAGGGTTGTTAGGAGTTATCCTGGCAATTCCCCTGACTGGGGTAGTAAAAAGTATAGTAGAAATTGTACTCAATCCCAAACTGCCCCCGCAAACAGGCTCATTTTTCTACAATCCTTTTAATGGGGAAGAAGTGGAAAAAATAGGACAAGCTGAAACTGGACAAATTTTAGTCGCCGATGAACGCAAATAGTTTAATGTTCGCAGTCAGGACTTCAGTCCTTAAAAAAGTTAGTAGTCAGGACTTCAGTCCTTGCTGCTGAACCTAGTAATAAATAACTAAAGTCCTCACTACTAACCAAATTAAAATCTCAAACTTAAAACTTATGAAATGGTGGCAAAATCTTAAAAATAATCCTCTAGCTCGGTTGGGAGCTATACTACTGCTGATTTTTTACACAGTAGCACTTTTTGCTGATTTTGTAGCGCCTTACGACCCTTACGATTCTCAATTAAACGGTTCTTTACTACCACCAACCCAGATCCATTTCAAAACCCCAGACGGGCGATTAGTACCGCACGTTTATCCGACAACTCAAGGGCCAGTGGATGCGAATACAGGCGATCGCCAAGTAATCGTAGACGATCGAAAACCCTCGGTTATGGGTTTATTTGTCAAAAGTTCCCCTTATAAATTTTTGGGAATTGTGCCGTTCGATCGACACCTGTTTGGCACCACAGGAGAAGGCAAAATTAACATTTTAGGTACGGACGAACAAGCTCGCGACCAATTCAGCCGCTTAGTACACGGCAGCCGAATTAGCCTCAGCATAGGTTTAGTAGGAATAGCAATTTCTTTTCCTTTAGGGCTATTAATCGGAGGAATTTCTGGTTATTTTGGGAGTTGGAGTGATAGTATTTTGATGCGTTTAGTCGAAGTATTGATGACGATTCCCGGTCTCTATTTATTAGTAGCACTAGCAGCCGTCCTGCCCCCCAGCTTGACAAGCGCTCAGCGATTTATGTTGATCGTGATTATTACTTCATTCATCAGTTGGACGGGTTTAGCGCGGGTAATTCGCGGTCAGGTTCTCTCAATTAAAGAGCGAGAATTTGTACAAGCAGCGCGCGCAATGGGCGCGAATCCAATTTACATTATTGTCCGCCACGTACTGCCGCAAACTGCAACTTACGTGATTATTTCCGCTACTTTGTCGGTTCCTAGTTTTATTGTGGCCGAGTCGGTTTTGAGTTTAATTGGCTTGGGAATTCAACAGCCAGATCCTTCTTGGGGAAATTTGCTATCGCTGTCTACTAATGCTTCAATTCTAGTGTTGCAGCCTTGGTTGGTTTGGCCACCGGCGACGCTGATTATTTTAACGGTATTGGCGTTTAATTTATTGGGTGATGGGTTGCGGGATGCTCTCGATCCGCGCAGCATTCAACGGAATTAAAACAATGGGTAATTGGTAATTGGTAATTGGTATCAACTCACAAATAACCAATAATATCAAGTCCGGGTTTGTTACCCCCTTTATAATGAGCAGGAGCGTAGGGTGCGTCGCCACGAATAATTCTCGCGCTTAAACCGAGATTAAACGAGCGACGCACCATACAATTTATAACGGGGATGAATAAGCC
>JAAUPI010000024.1 GCA_012035135.1 Microcoleus sp. CSU_2_2 | reverse complement strand
GGGTAATGGGTAATGGGTCATGGGTCATGGGTAATGGGTAATGGGTCATGGGTCATGGGTCATGGGTCATGGGTAATGGGTAATGGGTAATCAGTAACTTATCGCCCTTTTTAAAATCGGTTTTTTCTAGCAGCCAATCGGGGCACTTTGATCAATTACTTTAGATTTTAGGTGGGAGATTTTAGAGCCGGGGTGCGATCGAGGCTACACATAACTTTACATCAGCGTCACAAAAGATCATACCTAAGATAGATTATTTGCGATCGATCTAATCTATCGATCGGGCATAGAGCGAAATTGAATATTGCAAAAAAGGACTGAATCAGGAGGGGAATAATTGTGAACTGTATGTTAGGGCATACGGGAACTTATCGCTTAGGGAGAGTAAAATATTGGCTAGCCACTACTTTCTGGATTGACAGATGAGTTGGCACTCCCCAGTCTGATTTGAACCAAAAATCCCTTCCCCTTGATGTCAGGGGAGTTTCACGTATCATGTTTTAAGCTCTATGATATATGGCTTATGGCGTCTGCCCCTTCCGCAGCCATTCGTCAGAAGGCATTCGTCATAATTTTTGATTCTGTGGCGTACCTTCTGCGTCTCTAAATTGTGCCTGCCTTCAACCAACAGATGACCTATTTTGTTTAACCCCCTTTATGAGTCAATCAACCAATTCACCGCTACCTGTGCCAGTTTCTCGACGAACAGCCCTCAAATTCCTCGGAGTCGGTGCCGCCGGCGGGCTGCTAGGCTACTCTCGATTTTCTAAGCCACAGCCAACTGTTTTTCAGCAAGACTCCCTTGACTTGCCGCGGCTGCTTTCCACTCGCAAAACCGTTGCAGTTGTCGGAGGTGGCTTGGCAGGGCTTGCTTGTGCCTACGAACTGTGCCAGCGGGGTTTTGCCGTGACGCTGTTGGAAAAATCGCCCCAACTCGGTGGCAAAATTGCTAGTTGGCCGATTCAAGTGGGGAACGAAACCTTTATGATGGAACATGGTTTCCATGGTTTTTTTCCGCAATACTACAACCTCAAAAGTGTGGTAAAAGAACTAGAAATTACTGAGAATTTTGTATCTTTAGAATCCTATGCCGTTGTATTTAGAAATGGCAAGTACAAACCAGAAGTCTTCCGCCCCAACCATTCAGCTTTTCCTTGGAATGTCGTGGACTTGGGGATAGCTTCTCCCAACTGGATGAAATGGGGAATAGATCTGACTAAACCCGCTCACTGGCAAGTGTTTCGAGAAATCGGCGGTTTTCAAACTCAAAAAAGTTTCGATCGACTCGACAATATATCAGTTGCCGATTGGGTAAAAGATGAATTTCCGCGCGGGCTTTACGACTTGTATTTTCTGCCTTTTGCAAAGTCCAGTCTTAACTCTCCTGACGAATTGAGCGTGGGAGAATTAATGCAATTCTTCCACTTCTATTTTTTCGGTAATCCCGAAGGTTTGGCATTCAACGGTACCCGGCAAGATATGGGTACTAGTTTGGTGCAGCCAATTGCCAGATCGATTGAAAGTAAAGGTGGAAAAGTATTAACAGATGTCGCAGTTAGTGGCATTCACTGGGAAAACGGTCAGATTGATTCTCTGAGTTACCAATCGGGAGATGTGCGAAGTAACGCACCTTTTTGGGTGAAGCGAAACTCGCTTTTAAATGATAGTAACTCTACAGAATATTTTGGCGCTGGGGATAGCGTATTTGCCACGGTACCGGAGGGAAAAGAGGCGATTTCTCTGACTTGTACTCACCAAGGTTGTACGGTTCAGAAGCAGAATGACGGTCAATTTCACTGTCCTTGTCACGGAGCAGTTTTTGATGCTGAGGGTCAAGTTGTGAGCGGGCCAGCGCAGCGGGATTTGCCGCGATTTAATGTGGTTGCCAAAAAAGAAGATCAGGTACAGTTGGCAGCCGCTACTAGCAAATTGCAGCCCCAACTTTTGGGGGAAACGGTGAAGGCAGATTACTATGTTTTTGCTGCCGATGTTCCGGGGATGCAGCACTTGTTTAGTTTGGCAAGCGGTGAGGTGAATCCCCAAGTACAGAGTCGGATCGAGAGTTTGAAAATAGCCGATCCGTTTGCGGTGGGCCGTTTTTGGTTTGATCGAGAATTTCCCTGGGAACACAGCAATTTCACTTCGCTTTCCGGCTACAAACTCACTGACAGCATTACGCTTTACCACCGGATTCAGGATCAATTTATCGAGTGGAATCAGAAAACTGGTGGCAGTGTAGTGGAATTACACGCTTACTGTTACAAGGAGAAAGAATTCCCGAACCAGCAGGTTTTGCTTGCTACTTTCGAGCAAGAATTGTACGAAATCGTGCCGGAATTAAAGTCGGCAAATATGCTGCACCGGGAACTCGTAAATCAAAAGAATTTCTCCGGTTATCCGCCCGGTAGTTATGCGGAACGGCCGGAGACTTGCTGCGGCGTTCCCAATCTTTTGTTTGCGGGAGATTGGGTAAAAATGCCGTTTCCTTGCGGTTTAATGGAAAGGGCGGTTAGCAGCGGTTTATTGGCAGCTAATGCTATTTTATATCGGGAGGGTTTGCAGAGGCGATCGCTCTTCACCGTGACTCCTGAAGGCGTGCTCAAAATCTAAGGTTTGTCGTATTGGTATGGTGTGTCGCTGTGAAATTTTCAAGTTGATTTGGAGAGAATCGATGGCGACACACCCTACGCTATTGGGTATGGTGCGTCGCTGTGAAATTTTCAAGTTGATTTGGAGAGAATCGATGGCGACGCACCCTACGCTATTTGGTATGGTGCGTCGCTGTGAAATTTTCAAGTTGATTTGGAGAGGAGTAGGGGCGATCGCTCTACTGAATTTTTTGCTAATATTGGTAGCAATTCAGATGAGTTACGGTTTGTGGGTATGGTTTCCCTAGTCCAAAAAGCAGACCCCAGAAGCTCAAAAATTATTGGCGTCGCTCTGCGTGCATCTGGAGTTAAAATATTTCATTAGGATGGAGTCAGAAAAAATGCTAAAAATTAATAACCGAAAATTTTCCGATCGATATGTAGCGTTTGATGCTTTTGCAACCGAATATGATTTTGCAGCTACTTTGCAAAGCCAGAACGATTTTTTTACTAAAAACCTCTCCACTAACAAAGGTATAGCACTCGATATCGGCTGCGGTTCTGGCATTCTTGCTTTTGAATTGGCTAAATATTATACTAATGTAGTGGCAGTAGATTTGTCAGCGAAAATGCTCGCGATCGCTAGTCAAAAACGCTCTGCATTGAATATCGAATATATCCAAATGGATGCGAATCAATTAACGCTCGATCGCAAATTTGATTTAATCGTTAGTGCCTCCACTTTTCACAACCTGCAACATCTACCCACCACCCTCCAAGCAATTAAAAAATTGTTAAACCCCCACGGAAAAGTCGTCTTTATAGATAATGTATCGGAAGTTGAAACACCTGGCATCAGCAGCTACATAGCAGGTGCAAGTAGAGAGTTTATTTCTGACTGTTCCAAATACGGATTTCGCAATGCCTCAAGACTGTTCAAATTTAGAACGTCTCCAAGCTGGTTGAAACATTTGGCCAGCCACAGGTATTTATCAGAAGGTCGATTTAAAAAAATATACAGTCGTTACTTTCCCGGCTGTTATTTTGTGAAATTAGATAGTTTTTTGGGTGTAATTTGGGAATATTTATAATGCAAAATAACTCGCTAAAATCTGCATTTTCCAACGTACAAAAAACTCACATTCGCCAGTTGGGAATTAATCTCGATCGATGGTATACAGTTGCTCGCAGCACCGAAGTACAAACACAGCCACTAGCCGTGACAATTTGGCATCGGGCGATCGTACTGTTCCGCGACAGTACAGGCAAAATTAACGCTTTAGAAGATAGATGTCCGCACCGTCAAGTCAAACTCAGTCACGGTCAAATCAAAGGCGATTTAATCGAATGTGCCTACCACGGATGGCGGTTAAATTCGAGGGGAGAATGCGCAGAAGTTGATTATTTGGCAAAAAATCAAAAGTTGCCAAACTGCAAAATTGACTTTTTTCCAGTCAAGGAACAAGACGGTTTTATCTGGCTGTTTCCCGGCGAAGAAACCCAAGCCGAAAAATTTGAGTTATTGGGTTTACCCGAATGGGAAAATCTCAATTATATCGCTTCAGTTGCAGTTATTGACTGTCAGGCTCACTACTCATTTTTGATTGAAAACCTGATGGATATGTATCACGGACACTTGCACGAAGACTTGCAAGCTTGGGCAAATCCCGTGTTAGATACTATAGAAGAAAACGAGCATCAAGTAACAGCTCGCTATCAAGCACAAAGTTATTACAAAATAGATAAAATCTGGTCAATTTCTCAGTTGTTTTTTAAATCTCTGCGCCAACTGCATCCGGAACCGCTAGCGGTGAGTTACGTTTACCCACACTGGGTTTCAACTTTGGGCAAAGATTTTAAAATTTACTGCTTGGTTTGTCCCGTCAGCGAGACCACAACTCGTGCTTATTTAATTCATTTTACCTCGTTAAATGCGTTTTGGCGGCTGCACAAATTGCCTGTTTGGTTTCGCAAGTTTGTCAAAGATAGCTGTTTCGGTGCGGCTCAAAAATTATTAGAGGGATTGGTACGACAGGACGTGTTAATGATTGAAGAAGAACAGCAGGCTTTTTTGCAGAATTCTGAAAGAAAAAGTTACGAGTTAAATCGGGCTTTAGCGACTGTGCAAAGGTTGATGAGAAGTCAGGCGGAAAAAGAGTAATTTAGCAGATTGAAACCCACACAGGCTAATATGTATATTTCACAAAAATCATGGAAGTAAAACCGAGGGAAATTCGGCGTTATATTATAATTGAAAGCGCAAACCAGTGATAGCTGGCTGAATGCACTAGCTGCCAAATAGTAGATTGGTTTTGACGATCGATTTTAAATTCATAATTCCCTGTTTTAATCAAACGTTGTTTCCTGCAATAAGGTTGACTATTGTGTCGATCGAACGCCTCTATCTTAAGTATGATTTGTCCGCTCAACGCGGTGTCGATCGCCCTTACTATTGATTGAAGCGTTAGGATTTGAACTAGAAATTACTGTTCAAGATAGTGAGTGTGCGCTGACTCGGAATCAACCGAATTTGTGAAATCAGAGAGCGCAAGCGTGTACGATGCCCTTTGGGGGTGCGGACGGAATGTGGGATCTAAGTTCTGTTAATAATTTATTTCACCAGAGAATGAAACTGGCCTGGGTAAGTTAGGGGGAATCGTGGTTTGGGCGATCGCACTTAACCCAAATTGGGTATATAATTGTAAAAATTGCTTAACAATTCTACATCATTACTGTGAGAGTCACTCTCATCGATCGTCTGGAGTCCCCGCCATGCAGCTAAAACTTACCGATTCGAGATTACCATTCGCGCCACTGTTGCTCATTGCGCCGTTTTTCCTCTGGGGAACCGCGATGGTAGCCATGAAAGGAGTAATGCCTCACACGACACCGCTGTTTGTAGCCACAGTGCGTTTGATGCCCGCGGGCGTGTTAGTGCTCCTGGCGGCAGCATTCATGGGAAAATCGCAGCCGCAGGGTGGGAAAGCTTGGCTGTGGATTTCGCTGTTTGCGCTAGTAGACGGTACTTTGTTTCAAGGCTTTTTAGCAGAAGGTTTGACCAGAACCGGTGCGGGTTTGGGTTCGGTGATGATTGATTCTCAACCGCTAGCCGTGGCGATTTTGTGTTTGTGGTTGTTTCAAGAAAAAATTGGTTTTTGGGGCTGGTTGGGATTAGCTATTGGTGTTATTGGTATCAGTTTAATTGGGTTGCCGGATGGCTGGATTTTGGGGCTGTTTCATGCTGAAAATGTGCAGGTTGCTGCGGGTATCGAACAGTTATTTCAGGGTGGACAATGGTTGATGCTATTGGCTGCTTTGTCGATGGCTGTGGGAACGGTTTTGGTGCGCTGGGTTTGCCGTTATGTTGACCCGGTAGTAGCGACTGGCTGGCACATGATTTTGGGCGGTTTGCCGCTGTTGGGATTTTCGTTTTTAACTGAGTCAGAACAGTTTGTCAATATCGATTTTTCGGGTTGGATGGCGTTAGGTTATTCTACTGTATTCGGAAGTGCGATCGCCTACGGTTTGTTCTTTTATTTTGCTTCTAGTGGCAGTCTCACAAGTTTAAGTTCTCTTACCTTTCTTACCCCTGTTTTTGCGTTGCTGTTCGGCAATTTGTTGTTGGGCGAGATTTTGAATCCGCTGCAATCGATGGGAGTTGGGCTGACTTTGGTGAGTATTTATTTGATCAATCAGCGGGATACTTTGGCTGAGAAATTGCGAAAAGTGCGACATAGCGAAGCAACTACTGACGGAGAAGCAACAGGATTATTAGAATCGTCGGAGTTAAATTCTGTAGAGTTGCCGATGCCGTTGCGGGTAAGCGAATTGGAATCGGAAGTTTAGTCTCGCGTTGCAATGATTATACCAGTAATAGTCGATCTATTCGGGGCGGGCAAGATGCCCAACCCAACGAAAAATCTAGATGCTTCGCCCCTACAGGTACTCGCAAAGGGCGAAGCATTTGCGTCACAAAACCCGGTTTTTTCCTACAGATTATCTCGCAAATGCTTCGCCCCTACAGGTACTCATACAGAGGAATTACGCACTCCGACGAAAGAAACCGGGTTTTTTCGCGAATCTGCACGTCGCAACGAATATTTTCAGAGAAACCCGGTTTCTGGACACTCGTCACAGTCAAAGAAACCGGGTTTTTCCGAGTTTGTGTACTGTCACGAAGTATTTTCGTAAAAACCCGGTTTCTCGCCACCCGTGCGTAAGTGCCGATCGCTCTCAAGCGTCAAACAGAATATAATTCGATCGTACTCGTTGTGTAGCAGACTGCATGAATCTCAAAGAACGCTTGCACAGCCATCTCATTCAAATTGTACGCGATCGCAATCCATACCTCGCATCGGCAGGTCATTTTTACGTGCAGCAATACATCCGCGAACAGTTAGCAGAATGGGGAACTGTCGAAATTAATGATTTTGCGGTACGCGGGCGAATTCATCACAATTTTATCTTGGATTTACCCCCCTCCGAAAAGGCGAGTCAGCAGGGGTTATCGCCCATTATAATTGGCGCTCATTACGATACTGTACCGGGGACGCCTGGGGCTGATGATAATGCTACGGGTGTTGCTGTTTTGCTGGAACTCGCAAGGGAGCTCGCCTCTCAACCGCTGAAATATCCGGTGCAATTAGTTGCTTTCGATATGGAAGAATCCGGTTATTTCGGTAGCACTCATCATGCAGCTAAATACAAGCAACAGAAACAGTCAATTCGGTTGATGATTTCTTTGGAAATGTTGGGTTATTGCGATCGCACTCCGAACTCGCAAAGCTATCCGGCCCGACTGAAATATTTTTATCCAAATTGCGGGGATTTCATTGCTTTAATTGGAAATTTGCGGACTGTTGGCGATATGATGAATTTGAGCAGAAACATCCGCAAATCCGGTCAAGCTTGCGAGTGGTTGCCGGTGCCGAATCGAGGTTTAATTGTGCCGGATACTCGCCGCAGCGATCACGTTCCTTTTTGGGATAATGGTTATCCGGCGATTATGGTGACTGATACGGCTAATATGCGGAATCCGCACTATCATCAAGCGAGCGATAAAATTGAGACTTTGGATTTAGATTTTCTAGCGGGTGTTTGTCGGGGTTTAATTGAGGCGATTAGATATATTATGTAGCAATTTTATTTAATTTAAAATTATCTGCGTTAATCTGTGTCCATCTGCCTTTCATCTGCGGTAGATATATCAATCAAAAAATTATGCAAAAAATCCAGTATCAAGATATGAATGCTGTTTTTGCCGATCGCACTCAATGGCAATTCTGGATCGATCGCGGTGGTACTTTTACGGATATTGTTGCTAAAAGCCCCGATGGTAAATTAATCATTCACAAATTGCTGTCAGAAAATCCCGATCGATACACAGATGCGGCAGTTCAAGGAATTCACGATATTTTAGGAATTCGGGCCGGGGAATCGATACCATCCGCCCAAATTGAAGCGATTAAAATGGGGACGACGGTAGCGACAAATGCTTTACTGGAAAGAAAGGGCGATCGAACTGTTTTGCTAATTACTAAAGGTTTTGGCGATGCTTTGAGAATTGGGTATCAAAACCGCCCGCAGATTTTTGCCCGCCACATCATTTTACCAGAGATGCTGTACGATCGAGCGATCGAAGTTGCAGAACGCTACAGCGCTACAGGCGAAGAGTTAACTGCTGTTAATTTGGATTTTATCCCGTCTTTGCAGCAAGCGTATAACGAGGGAATTCGCAGTTGTGCGATCGCATTCATGCACGGCTACCGCTACTCGGAACACGAAAAACAAGTTGCTAAAATAGCCAGAGAAATTGGCTTTACTCAAATTTCAGTATCTCACGAAATCAGCCCGCTGATGAAATTAGTTTCGCGGGGAGATACTGCGGTTGTAGATGCTTATTTATCTCCTATTTTACGCCGTTATGTCGAACAACTAACCAGTGAATTAATCGAGGCAGAGCCTCTGGATATCCGTTCCCCGGCAGAGCCTGGGAACGAGGCCAATGTAGGGGCGGTGCCCCCGTGCCCGCCCTCTTCGATAACCCCCAATTCCCAATTCCCTAAATTAATGTTTATGCAGTCAAACGGCGGCTTAGTAGATGCCGCCAAATTTCAAGGAAAAAACAGTATTTTGTCCGGCCCGGCTGGGGGAATTGTCGGTGCAGTTCAAACCAGTAAAAAAGCTGGTTTCGATAAAATTATTACCTTTGATATGGGCGGAACTTCGACAGATGTTGCTCATTTTAACGGCGAATACGAACGCAAATTTGAGACAGAAATTGCCGGGGTGAGATTGCGATCGCCCGTGATGGCAATTCACACTGTAGCAGCCGGTGGCGGTTCGATCGTCTTTTTTGACGGTGCTCGCTACCGCGTCGGGCCGGAGTCTGCGGGCGCAAATCCAGGCCCCGCTTGCTATCGGAAAGGCGGGCCTTTGACGGTGACTGATTGTAATGTGATGTTGGGCAAAATTCAACCGGATTTTTTCCCGAAGGTGTTTGGATTGCAGGGAGATTTGCCGATCGCACCTGAGGTAGTAAAGCAAAAATTCGTGCAATTAGCGCGGGAAATTGGAGGCGACAAGACGCCGGAACAGGTGGCGGAGGGTTTTTTGGCGATCGCAGTCGAGAAGATGGCTAATGCGGTGAAAAAAATCTCGCTTCAGCGCGGTTATGACGTTTCCGAGTATACCTTGTGCTGTTTCGGCGGTGCGGGCGGGCAACACGCTTGTGCGATCGCCGATAGTTTGGGCATGAAACGGGTGTTTATTCATCCTTACGCGGGCGTGTTATCTGCCTACGGTATGGGTTTGGCTGATGTGCGGGCTATGCGCGAAAGGGCGATCGAGCAATTATTAAATGCAGAATTAATCGCTGATTTGGCTTCTATTTTAGCCGAATTAGAGGTAGATGGAAAGAGGGAATTGAACCGCAGAGGCGCAGAGGGCGCAGAGGGAGAGAAAGAGGTTTTGGTTGTTAGGAAGCTGCATCTCAAATATCAGGGAAGCGATTCGGTTTTGATGGTGAGTTTTGTTGGCAGTATTGAGGAGATACAGGCTGATTTTGAAGCAGCGCACCGACAGCGGTACAGTTTTATCATGTCGGACAAAGCGCTAATTGTCGAAGCGGTTTCGGTGGAAGTTGTCGAGACAATGGATGTGCCGGATGAGTCGATAATTTCCAATTCAAGTGACAGGAGAATTTTGCCCGTGCAGCCAATTTCCACCGTGCAAATGTATGTTGCTGGTGAGTGGCGGGAAACGCCTGTTTATCAAAGAGACGATTTGCGATCGAACGATTACATCAGCGGCCCAGCGATAATTGTTGAAGCAACTGGGACTAATATAATAGAGCCTGTTTGGGAAGGGCAAATTACTGCCAAGAACGATCTAATTTTGAACCGCAGATGCACGCAGATGGACGCTGATAAAATCCGCGTTCATTCGCGTTTATCTGCGGTTGCATTAGATCCGGTTTTGCTAGAAATATTTAATAATTTATTTCGGGCGATCGCCGAACAAATGGGCGTCACGTTGCAAAATACGAGTTCCTCCGTCAACATCAAAGAACGCCTCGATTTTTCCTGCGCAATCTTCGACAAAAACGGGCAATTAGTTGCCAACGCGCCGCACATTCCCGTGCATCTCGGTTCGATGAGCGAAAGTGTTGCAGCTTTAATCTTAGCACAAAGCAATACAATTCAACCGGGCGATGTTTATGTTTCTAACAATCCCTACAACGGCGGCACGCACTTACCAGATATCACTGTAATTACTCCAGTATTTGATAAGACTTCTTCGGTTCCTTTGTTTTATGTTGCCTCGCGGGGACACCACGCCGACATCGGTGGCATCACTCCCGGTTCCATGCCTCCGAATAGTAAAATAGTCACTGAAGAAGGCGTATTGCTGGACAATTTCCAGCTAGTAAGCGAGGGGAAATTCCGAGAACCAGAATTACTGCAAATTCTCACAGCAGGGGATTTCCCGGTTCGCAATCCCGCACAAAATCTCGCTGATTTGCAAGCCCAAATTGCTGCCAACAATCGCGGTTTAGCAGAACTTCTAAAAATGGTAGAACATTACGGCTTGGAAACAGTGCAAGCTTATATGGGTTTTGTGCAAGACAATGCTGAGGAGTCGGTGCGGCGGGTAATTGAGGTTTTGACTGACGGCGAGTTTACTTATCCGATGGATAGCGGCGGACAGATTAAGGTAGCTATTACAATTGACAAGTCGGCGCGCAGTGCAAAAATTGATTTTACTGGCACTTCTCCCCAACAATTCAACAATTTTAATGCTCCGGCTGCGGTGTGTAAAGCGGCTGTGTTGTATGTTTTCCGCACCTTGGTAGATGACGATATTCCTCTGAATGCGGGCTGCTTGAAGCCTCTGGAAATCATCAATCCCGCAGGCTGTATGCTGAATCCGCGCTATCCGGCGGCGGTGGTTGCGGGAAATGTGGAAACGTCGCAGAATATTACGGATGCTTTGTATTGTGCTCTGGGTGCGATCGCATCTTCCCAAGGAACCATGAATAATTTCGCATTTGGAAATCACCGCTATCAATATTATGAAACAATTTGCGGCGGTTCGGGTGCTGGTGCAGATTTCGACGGCACAGATGCGGTGCAAACTCACATGACTAATTCGCGTTTAACCGATCCTGAAGTATTAGAATGGCGATTTCCGGTGTTGTTGGAAAGTTTTGCAATTCGCGAAAATAGTGGCGGGAATGGATGTCATCGGGGCGGTAATGGAGTGGTGCGGCGGATGCGGTTTTTGGAGAATCTGACGGCGGGAATTCTATCGGGGCGGCGGGTGATTTCTCCCTGCGGTTTGCACGGCGGTGAAGCGGGGAAAGTTGGGCGTAATTATGTTGAAAGATTTGATGGAAATGTTGAGGAGTTGGGGAGTACGGCGAGTGTGCAAATGCGATCGGGGGATGTGTTTGTTATTGAGACTCCGGGGGGCGGAGGTTATGGTACTATTGTGTAGCAGCAGTAAAATCAACTAAAGTGTAGAGGTGACTGTGATGGCTGACAGTTCTTTCTTTGATGAGTCCAGAGAGAATTCTTTAGTAAAATCAGAAATAGTTGCTAAATACTTTTGGGCCTGGGCAAAGGTAATGATTAATCAAGCCAAAAAAAGAAAAACAAATATTGCCTACGTCGATTTATTTTCTGGCCCTGGTTCTTATAAAGACGGTTCTAAGTCTACTCCATTATTGATATTGGAACGTGCTATTGCCAATCCAGATATGTCACAAATGCTAGTAACCTTATTTAATGATAAGGACTTAAATAATACTCAGTCTCTTCAGCAGGCTATAGAATCAATTCCGGATATAGGAAAATTAAAGCATACACCCATAGTCTTGAACAAGGAGGTTGGAGAGGAAATTGTCGAAGAAATTCAAAAAATCAATAATGTTCCTACACTATTTTTTATTGATCCTTGGGGTTACAAAGGCTTGTCCCTAAAACTTATTGCATCTCTCCTTAAAGGTTGGGGTTGTGATTGTATATTTTTCTTTAACTATAACAGGATTAATCCGGGGTTAAATAACCCAAAAGTAAAGGAACATATGAACTCTCTCTTTGGCCAGGATAGAGTAGATTCCCTTCGGACAGAACTAAAAATGCCACCCGAACAAAGAGAGTCAATCATTGTTAATGCTATTTGTCAAGCTTTAAAAGATGTTGGAGGGTCGCACGTTCAAGATTTCTGCTTCAAAAATGTTAGTGGTAGCCGTACTAGCCATTATCTTATTTTTGTATCTAAGGATAAACTAGGTCACTCAATTATGAAAGACATTATGGCTAAAAAAAGCTCTATTTTTACTCAAGGAGTACCTTCTTTTGAATACAATCAGAGTCATGCGCCGATTCAGCTCTCACTCTTTGATTCTCAACCGCTCGATGACCTTGAAAATATGCTACTTCATGAATTTGCTGGTCAAACACTGACAATGGAACAAATTTACAATCAGCATCATGTTGGCAAACGTTACATTAGTAAAAATTACAAGGAAGCTCTTAAGAAACTAGAACAACAAGGTAAAATTATCGCAGATCCACCAGCTAGTCAACGAAGGAAGCAAAAAGGAGAAATTACATTTGGAGAGCAAGTCATAGTTTCATTTCCACCAAAGTAGGTGCTACTACTTTATTTGAGTTACGACTCATCCTGAAAGTGTAGCCATTGAATTGCCTTTGATGTTTTTCCCATGCTTCCGGCATCTCATCCCAAATTTTATCATCCAGAAGTCTCCCAGCAGCTTTAGGTGTTCTACCTCCCCATTGCTTGAAGAAAAATGCTACTTTAGCATCTTGACATTGCTGCTTAATATTCTGAACCCATTCAGGTTGGATGGGACGATGTTTCACGCCAGATTCTCCTCCAACAATTACCCAGCTAATGCCTGTTAAATCTAGTTCTAAATTACCTAAAAGCGGTTCGCATGATAGGAATCTGACTTGGGCAGGCACTTGTCGCAAACAGTTAATCCTGTTAACGTAGTTTTGATTCTCGACTGAAACTCCCATCCAAATATTATCATGCCAGTCTAATTTGTCAGCTAGTTCTCGCAGGCGTTCGTGTCTTTTGGTCAGAATTTGATATATATGCCAGGGAGTTTCACGCATTACATCAAAAACTTCTTTGAGAAATTCTAATGGTACTTCTTCATGAAATAAATCGCTCATCGAATTCACAAAAATACGGCTAGGCTTTTTCCAGTGTTTTGGTTCTTCCAAACGATTCCTATGGAGTGTTAAATCAAAGCCGTTAGGAAAATTAGTATGGAATCGTTTTGTTAAAGCTTCGGCATAACAATGCGTGCAGCCCGGACTGACTTTATCGCAGCCAGTTGTTGGATTCCATGTGCGATCGCACCATTCGATACCAGTATTAATGCTAGACATACAAACACTTGATCCTTGAAACAACTAATTATCTTTTTAGGTTCGCTGAATACATAGAGTTTATATGTACTTGAAATTAATGCAGCATCACCTATAACTCTATTATACAATTAATTTGATGTAAATATCAACATTTTTTAAGCAGGCGAAGGTGCTTTGTGATTGGGAGTAATATGACCAGAGTTTTTCATAACTTTGCGGCTCTGTGAAAGGCTCGATCGCACGTCGATGTCATTGCTGTCACCTATTCTTTATGCCAAATGAGCACGCTCTCGCGAACAGGAACTCGACCGTATTTACCCATCTGCTGGGAACTGTTGCCTTTGTAGCGAGCGACAATTACTTGCTCAACTCGAAAACCCAGCTCTTGGGCTATTTCCGAAAGCACTAAATCGACTGGAACGATCTCGCTGGCAAAACGCACGTTATCTACAACTACTGCTACTTTTGCACCGGGAGCTAGAATTTTTGCCCATTCCAAAATAGCTTTTTGCATATCCACAAAATAGGCTATCAACATATCGGGAATGCGGGGATTATTTAATGCTTTCCCTTGCTGTCGGAGTATGTCTGCAACTTCGGCGATTACAGGATTGGGCGGTTTGTCAGCAGCATCAATTTTTGATTCGATGTGCGATCGCAAAATCCCAAACCTCAACTCCTTTAATTCCTCAAAGTTCTTAACAAAGTTAAAGCACAGTTCCAGCGAGTAGGTGCGGGTGTAGTCGTAACGGTTGGGATAGGGTGGAGATGTCATCAAAGCTGTGGGTTTTCTTGCAAAATTCACATTGCTCAAATTCCGAGTATCACCTAACTGAACTGTGGGAAATTGCACCGATTTCTTTGATCCCCACAAACACCTTAATGATAGAATGTCTTCTTCAGCTTCATATACTTTCTGTTGTAGCATTTCTCCGGGATCGGGAATTAACTTATCCTGTTTCATTCGTAAAAATTGACCATCTTTGGCTGTGTAGCTGCAAGGCTCTAAAATAGACAAAAACAGCAGTTGAAAAATATCGCGCAATGGTGAAGATAAACTTTCAATGGTACTTTTCCACTGACACAATTTTAGCAGCGTTGTTTCGGGAAAAGCGACTTGCATAATCTTAACATCCATTGCCACCTCAGCAGGTTCTGCTTTGTCCGCCTTAGCTTTGAGTTCTGCAAAAGTTTTTCGCATAATTTGAGGTTCTATGGAACAGAAAAGAGGCAGGGTTTGGGCAATAAAAGTAGCTATTGGCAGTCTGTCTATTCCCAACGCAGGGATATTGTGCTGCATGGCTGTAAATAAAGTTGTCCCCATGCCGCAGAAAGGCTCAAATAAATAATCCTTTTCTGTTAATCCAAAACGGTGCATAAATTGCTTGACTAAAGCAAAGGAAAATGCTTCTTTGTAGCGGAAGAGGCGGAGAACTGGCAAGCTTTTGTTGCCTGCGTAGGATACGAGTTGTCCCAGTCGCAGTTCTTCATTCATGTACGGCGCAAATTTTGCTTCAATACGATCGCGTTCCGCACAATTGGCAGTTTCGCCCGGACTCGCTATAATGTCTGCTTCTGGGAATAAACTTAACTGTTTCACTGCGTTTTCTCTACTGATGGCGAACCTCGCCTTTACTGTGTCTTCTGTCCAGTTTACACAGATAGTGTAGAATCGTGCTGCACCAGCATATATTACCAAAACAATTGTGCAAGCACCTAATTTTTCCGAACTCAACCACCCTGTTGTCAAATCCCTGTTCCATCACAGCGACCAGGAATTATTGACGATGTTTCAAAACCACCCCGATCAGGGTCGCTTCTTCACCGCAATTTTTTGCCGCTATGCTCAAATTGTATACTCTCTGATCCGCCATTCGGTACGATCGCCCGTACAAGCAGATTATCTATTCGCTCAAACTTGGCAGCACATCTATCACGAACTCCGAGCCCTCGATTTGCGCCGTGAAATGCAAGAATCTGATGGCGGAAATCTCAGTCTCCAAAACTGGCTCATTAATGTGACAGCTATCTGCATTAATCAAGCCGAATTGCCTCCAGTTGAGACGATTCATTATTCTTTGCAATCTGCTTCGCCTCCCCTGTGGTGTTACGTTAGACAAGCATTAGAACTGTTAGCACCACTACCGCGTTTAGTAGTGTTGATGGCCCAGACTTTCCGCTGGAGCGAAACTCGAATTGCAGCTTATTTGCAAGCTGAAGGTGAAGCAATTTCTCCCGCTCAAGTCAAGGCTTTGCTGCAAAAAGGATATCAAACTTTAGAGTCGAATTTGCCGGAGGATATTCGCGCTATTTATCTAGATGAAAATCTCGATTATCAACAAGCACTTGTCTAGATATAGTAGGCAATAATTATTCCCCCAATCACAATTATTGGGTGGGCAGAAACCGGGTTTTTTGCGAAAATTAGGCGCTGGAACTACGAGATTCGGCCCTATTCCCGGTTTCTTTGATATTGGTGCGTAAGTCCTGTCTTTGACAAAAACCGGTTTCAACCGCACCCGGACTCGAACATAATATCAGAGGTGGAAATGGCAGTTTATCAAGTTCGATTGGTGAATGAGTCGATCGCCCTCGATCGCACAATTCCCATACCAGACGACCAGTATATCTTAGATATCGCAGAAGATGCCGGCATCCGCTTACCTTCTGGATGCAAGCAAGGCGAGTGTTCTGCTTGCGTTGCCAAACTGGTTAGTGGCAAAATCGATCAAAGCGAACAAAAGTTTTTGAAACCGTCAGAATTGCAAGCTGGCTACACTGTTACTTGTGTAGCTTACCCACTTTCTGACTGCACTTTGTTAACGCATCAAGAACAAGTTTTGTATCAAACATCTCTTTATTTTAAGTCGGATGCAAGTAATTAATTTGGGAGATACAGCAGATTCCACGTTGATGAAGTACACCCCCAAGCGAGATCGATCCGTAGGGTGCATCTCATTTTTGCAAATATATCTGTAGGGGCGAAGCATTCCGGCAGTAAATATGAGCTTCTAACTAATAACTTATCGGCCGGAATGCTTCGCCCTCTTCAAAAGTGAGATGCACCCGATCCGTGGGGACACGGCACTGCCGTGTCCTCTATCTTTGCTTACCTGAAAAATGCTGTATATTGATTGATAATATCAAAATAAGGTGCGATTCGGTGCACCCTACTTATCTACTTACCACCGCAACAATTGCAGGATTCGCTGGAGCGGAATTTCTACCCAATCCAAACGGTAATTGAGTTCGTATGCCAACTCGTAAACTGCTTTTTCCAAGATGTAAGCATTCAGCAAAACTTCCAGTTCCGGCGTAGATTTTGGCAAGAAAGTTGCATTGGCTGCTGTTTGCAAATAGCTGTTGAGAAAAGTCAAGCTAACCCAACGATGCCAAACATTTGACCACTGTTGCATCTCAGCTAAATTTTCAGGGCGAATGATACCGCTTTCTACTTCTTTGCGCAGTCCAAAAGTCACAGCATAATGGAAAGATTGGATCATTCCCGCAACATCTCGCAGAGGCGACCTCTTCATTCGCTGCTCGCTTAAAGGTCGATTGCGTTCTCCTCCAAAATCAATAATCACGAAGTCTTTACCTGTATAAAGAATTTGTCCGAAATGAAAGTCACCGTGACAGCGAATTCGCTCTGCCGTGATTCTCAAGTTCAAAATAGACTTGAAACGTTCCATGAGCAACTCTTCGCGGTTGAGCAGATTTTGTGCCATTTTTTGCGTTGCTGGTGGCAGCTTGGACAGCCGCTTTTTTAGCAGCAGAAAAGTCCTGCCACCCACATTTCTCATGTGTTGATAGATGGAACGCTGGTAAAATGAGGTAAAGTTTTCTGGAGCAAAATCGGGATTTTGCGGATCGGAAGCCAAAGCTAGGTGAAGTTCCGCTGTCCGCTGACCTAAAAGTGTTGCTGATGCGAAATAAGAGCCGATGAGTTCGCGAGCTAATGCGGGAATCTCTAGGGATAAATCGGATACTAGCGAGTTGGAATGCTGCTGCATTTGTGGGGGGATCGCGTTCGGCAAATAATTTTCGGGGGCAGTAGATAAATTTTCCCCAGAATACTTTGCTTCTACTGCCATTACTTGCTCGAAATAGTCGCGCAATGTGTCCAAGGTATAAGACCAAGCATCCCTGCTGTCGGGGATTAATTTTTGCAGTATTCCGACTGTAATTACTTGTTTTCCTTCAGTGCGGTATTCTAATGCTCCGGTAATTGGAGCATAGTGTTGAATCAAGTTGCGATCGATTAAAAAGCGTCCGATTTCTAATTCGGGGTTGATACCTTCCTCAATTTTTCGCAATATTTTCAGGACGAAACGATCGCCATAACCTGCGGATGTATTGCTATGTTCTCTTTTGAACAGGTGAGGTTCGAGCTGCGATAAATCTTGTTCTGATGCCAATATATTTTCGGTAATTCCTAGCAGTTGACCTGCTGCACCCGTGTAATTGCAAGAATTCGAGATTCCCTCCAACAGCGCCATCAGAAAACCTTTGTCTTCAGCAGCATCAAACAGTACCCAGACTTCCTTGGTTTCTGAGAATTCAATCCGCGCGATCGCCCGCTCGTCCACATCGCCTTTAAGCTCTTCCAAACCTACAGGCACAATGTAAGTTTCGGGCATCCCTTCAGTATAATTTAACTCCACAAACAGAATATAAACTATTGATTCCGTACCGACAGACTGTTTACATTCAACTGGCACGCGTTCAATGATTTGCAAAGATTGAATTTTTCTGTCAGTGCCGGTGAACCAGCGGTTGGAGCGCAAGTAATCGGGCAAAATAGAGATGAGTCGATCGGTTAATTTACTTGTAGAAAAAGCATCCTTCCAATTGCCGCTGACCACCAATTTCGGCAGTTCATTTTGAGGTAGGTGCAGCGAGAAATCCTCTTGTTTGACAGTGAGGGTAAACCAGTAAAACGAGTGAGGACTCAAGCTCAAAAAGTAAGCAGCATCGCCCACAGCCGGAAACTCTGCACGACCAAAAATCTCGATCGGCACAGCACCTTTGAATGGTGAAAGGTCTAATTCTGCCGTCTGCACGAAGCGCGACAAATTCGCCACTACTAAAATGTGTTCGTCTTGATAAGTACGCACAAAAGCTAAAACTTTGCGGTTTTCCGGGTAAAGAAATTCGCAAGTACCGCGGCCGAATGCTTGGAAGCGCTGACGAATTGCTATGAGGCGTTTCATCCACCACCAAAGAGAACTTGGATTAGCTCGCTGCGCTTCCACGTTAACAGATTCGTAGTGATATTCAGGGTCAACAATTGGCGGTGCATACAGCCGTTGCGGGTTAGCGCGACTGAAGCCGGCATTGCGATCGCCACTCCACTGCATCGGAGTTCTCACCCCATTGCGATCGCCCAAATAAATGTTGTCTCCCATGCCAATTTCATCGCCGTAATAAAGCACCGGCGTACCGGGAAGAGAAAGCAGCAAAGCATTCATCAACTCGATCCGGCGACGGTTATTTCCCATCAGCGGAGCCAAGCGGCGGCGGATACCCAAATTAATCCTCGCCTGAGTGTCTTGAGCGTAGACTCGATACATATAATCTCGGTCTTCATCGCTCACCATTTCCAGTGTCAGTTCATCGTGATTGCGCAAAATAATGCCCACTGACAGTTATTAGGAATGTGCGGAGTTTGCTGGAGAATATCGCTCAATGGAAAGCTATCTTCCATGTGCAAAGCCATAAATAACCGCGGCATCAATGGGAAATGAAAGTTCATGTGACATTCATCCCCAGCAGCATAATATTCAACTGCATCCTCAGGCCACTGATTTGCCTCGGCTAGCAGCATCCGATTCGGGAATTTCTCATCTACGTGCTTCCGCAAATGCTTGAGGAATACGTGAGTTTCTGGCAAGTTTTCGCAGTTAGTCCCCTCGCGCTCGTATAGGTAAGGCACGGCATCCATTCGCAGTCCGTCCACCCCCATTTCCAACCAGAAATCGACCACATCTAAAATAGCTTGGCGCACGGCGGGATTGTCATAATTCAAGTCTGGCTGGTGGGAATAAAAACGATGCCAGTAATAAGCTTTTGCTACCGCATCCCAAGCCCAATTAGAAGTTTCAAAGTCTTGAAAAATAATCCGGGCATCTTGATATTTTTCCGGCGTATCGCTCCACACATAAAAATCTCTTTCTTTACTGCCTTTGGGAGCGCGACGCGCTTTCTGAAACCAAGCGTGCTGGTCGGAAGTGTGGTTAACAATTAACTCAATAATGACTCTAATTCCCCGCAGATGCGCTTGTTCTAAAAGATGTTTGAAATCTTCTAAAGTGCCGTAAATCGGGTTGACTGTGGTATAATGCGAAGTATCGTAGCCATCGTCTCGGAGCGGGGAGGGAAAAAAGGGCAGCACCCAAATTGCTGTTACTCCCAAGTTTTGCAGGTAATCCAGTTTTTCTGTCAGCCCCCGAAAGTCGCCGATACCGTCAGCATTACTGTCTGCGAAAGCGCGAATTGGCACTTCGTAAATGATGGCGTCTTTGAACCACAAAGGATCGTCGTTTAAGATTGAGCTTGGCATGATTGGTAATTTGTAATTTGCTGGCGGTCGTGATGAGCTATGAATAAAAATTGTGATTTTTAAACTCAACAATTCTAACTTAAGAAAACCTTGGCGCCTCAAAAGTGGTCATTCTTTTTGGCATACCTGCTGGCATGACAGGACAGAGGCTATTGATATTGTTCTGTGAAGACCCGCCTCAATGGGGCGTTTCTTGGGGTTGACACTCTCAGCGCTCTTATCGACTGAGATTCTTAAGACATTGCGGTCTTAATACTCCGGCTACAGAGCTACAGGCTGGAAAGCACCCGGTAGGTGTCGTGACCTTACTAACGTAGATCTTCCAAATATATAATTCCGATGCCACCGGAAACGATCTGAGGTGCGGTATTCACTACCTGACGGACGGCTGCCACGGCAACACACCACCTTGACGCTCTTCGATAAGTTTTGTTACATTTATTTACATAAAGCAACAAAACTTAAGGAACAAGCAGCCATGACTATCGTAATCGCCCTGTTAATCGTCGGTTGGGTAGCAGCCTCAGTAATTGGCACTCAAGCATATTTCCTCGGCGAACAGTCCAAGCCCATTCACGATCGCAATTGGGACTCCGAATCTTTTGAACAACTGTCCAAATCGGTAACGGGAAAAGAGATTGATTACAGCGTTCGCGTTCCCGCCTACAGCCTGGATGCTTATGGTAGCAGCACCATGTCTAATTAGTAATTTCAAGCAGTCAGGACACGGCAGTGCCGTTTCCCGACAATTAACTGGTTCCTAGGCTCTGCCTCTTAACCGATATCTAGAGGCTCTGCCTCCCTTGTCTTCTCCCGGAGGCAGAGCCTCCGGATCTGCGTTACCAGGCAGAGCCTAGTAACGAGTAGACTACAAACTTTTACCTGTCAGCGCTGGGCGAGACTCTTTTTTGCGAAATTGTAAAGTGTTATTTTCGCAGTCGATCGCAATTGTATCGCCCTCTATAAACGCATTTTCCAGAATCTTATTTGCCAGCGGGTTTTCTAACTCCCGTTGAATTGCCCGTTTCAAGGGACGAGCACCGTAAACTGGATCGTAACCGACATCTGTGATATGATTTTTCGCAGCATCTGACAGTTCCAAAGTAATTTTTTGCTCTGCCAACAACCGCTCGATTCGCTTGACTTGAATGCTGACTATTTGCCGCAGTTCCGTCTTGCTCAAAGTGTGGAACAAAATTGTCTCGTCCACTCGATTGAGGAATTCCGGCCGGAAATGCGATCGCAGCGCAGTCATCACCCGTTTTAACATTTGTTCGTACTCTGCGTCAGTCTCCCGTTCTTGAGTCAATACACTTTCAGTTTCCTGAGATTTTTCAGAACTTACAGCATCAGAAACTCGCGAGGCAGATATCTCGACAGTACCGTCAGCATCAACTTTATAATCTGTCTTTTGACTTGACAAATCTTTCGTTTCCTGCTTTCTGTTTCCCGGTTTTTTGACTGTTTTTTCTTTCTTGCCAAACACCTCTAAAATGTGGTCGCTGCCGATATTGCTGGTCATCACAATTACGGTATTTCTAAAGTCAACAACTCGACCCTGAGAATCGGTAATTCTGCCATCATCCAACACTTGCAGCAAAATGTTAAATACATCCGGGTGCGCTTTTTCCACTTCGTCAAATAGCACCACCGAATAAGGATGTCTGCGCACTGCTTCCGAAAGTTGTCCCCCTTCATCGTAACCGACATATCCGGGGGGAGCTCCTACTAACCGGGAGACGCTGTGCTTCTCCATATATTCGGACATATCGATGCGAACAATGGCGTCGTCGCTATCAAATAAAAACTCAGCTAAAGCGCGGGCTAATTCAGTTTTGCCGACGCCTGTCGGGCCCATGAATAAGAAAGAACCGATCGGCTTTGCGAGATCTTTCATGCCCGCACGAGCTCGCCGAATGGCGGCAGCAACAGCGGTTACGGCTTCCTGTTGACCGATGACCCGCTGGTGCAAATGCTTCTCTAATTGCAGCAATTTTTGGCGTTCTGATTCTAACAACCGGTTGACAGGAATGCCCGTCCATTTGGCAACAATTTCCGCAATGTCGCCCTCCGTAACTTTTTCCCGCAGTAGGGAAGAACCTTGAGCTTGTTGTTTCAAAAGTTCGGCTTCCTTGGCTTCGCGATCGCGCACCGCTGTTTCTAATCTACCGTACTTCAACTGCGCAGCTTTATTCAGATCGTAAGCCCTTTCTGCCTGTTCGATTTGGACTCGCAATTGATCTTCTTCGGCTTTCAATTTATTGATCGCATCCAACAACTGCTTTTCACCCAACCACTGAGACGACAATTTTTCCTGCTTGACTTTTAAAATATCAATCTCAGTTTTGATGCGTTCTATGCGGGGGCTGATGCCTGGGGCTTGAGGACCTTTTCCTTCGCCTTCGATCGACAGTTTTTCCATTTCCAACTGCATCACCCGGCGGTCGATCGCCTCCAATTCCACGGGCTTGGAAGTAATCTCCATTTTTAAGTGGGCGGCCGCTTCATCTACGAGGTCGATCGCCTTGTCTGGCAAAAATCGATCGGAAATATAGCGAAAAGAAAGAGTCGCAGCAGCTACCAAGGCAGAATCAGTAATTTTTACCCCGTGGTGGCGTTCATAACGATCTTTCAATCCACGCAAAATTGAAATAGTATCTTCAACACTGGGTTCGCCGACAAATACTTGTTGAAACCGACGTTCTAAAGCAGCATCTTTTTCAATATTCTTGCGAAATTCGTCAAGAGTTGTGGCGCCGATGCAGCGCAATTCGCCTCTGGCCAACATCGGTTTCAACAAATTGCCCGCATCCATTCCCGAACCGGAACTACCGCCGCCACCTGTTCCGACAACGGTGTGTAATTCGTCGATAAATAGGACAATTTGCCCGTCCGAATCGATGACTTCTCGCAATACCGATCGCAACCGTTCTTCAAATTCGCCCCGGAATTTTGCCCCAGCAATTAAACTGCCCATGTCAAGGCTAAATAGTTGGCGATTTTTCAAAGATTCGGGTACGTCGCCGTTGACAATTCGCTGGGCCAAACCTTCGGCAATCGCAGTTTTTCCCACTCCGGGATCGCCAATTAACACCGGATTATTTTTCTGACGGCGGGACAGAACTTGCACCACACGGCGAATTTCCTCGTCGCGGCCGATTACTGGGTCGAGTTTGCCTGCTTTGGCCGCTTCCGTCAAATCGCGGCCGTATTTACCTAGCGCATCGCTGTTAGCTTCGGCATTTTGGTCGGGAACTTTGCTAGGATTACGAGTCTTGCTAGCTTGGGAATTTTGATCGGGAACTTTGGCGGTGCTGCGGACGGATTTAATTGCTTCTTCAAGTTTTGGGCGATCGATCGTACCGGCGGGAGGTTTGCGATCGTAACCGGGGCGACCAGGTGGGCCATCGCCCCTGGTCAACAAACGCCGACCAACTCGTTCATCTTCTACTAAGCCTATTAATAAATGTTCAATGGCGATAAAATTATCTTGCCAAGTCGCTCTAGTGGCCTCAGCAACATCTAACATCACGTCTAAGCCACGACCCAGGTATAGTTGGTCGGCGTTGGTAACTCTAGGCTGTCGTTTGGCAAAGGCTTCTAACTGTTGGGCTAAGCGGGTGACATCTACTCCAGCCAAGCTGAGAATGGTGTTTGCCAAACCAAGCTGTTCGAGAATGGCGATCGCTAAATGTTCAACCTCTAGCTGCTGATTGGCAAAGCGGCGGGCTACATCCTGGGATTTGACAATGCCTTCCCAGGCTTCATCGGTAAATTTGCTAGGGTCTGTTGGCTGCACTTTGGTTCCTCGCAATCATTAGGGAATGCTGCTTTGCTCCCTGAATATATAATCTCATAACCATCTTAATCTTTAAACGAGATTGTGAACTTCTGAGTGCGGTTAATTCATTGAACTTGTTACATAATTGACTTTTTGCCAAAACCTCCAAGACACGGCAATGCCTATAGGTGTCAACTTAAGAGGGGGACTTTCACCCCCCCCTTTCCCCCCCTTCTTAAGGGGGGGTTAGGGGATCTAAGTTTAATAGTTAAACAGCAGTCTCTGAATAGGTTTAAGCTTAAGTTGACACCAATGAGTACGGTGTGGTGTCCTTACAAAATATTTATCTTGCCAGTTGCCAATTTTTTATCTGCTGACATTTATGCTATTTCCCACTTACCAATTTTTAATTTTCTTTCTAATTGTTTTTAGTGCGATCGTCTCTTTGAAACCAAAAGTCGATCTGTATAAAATTGTTTTACTACTTTCCAGCTTATTATTTTATTCCTTTTGGAGTTGGGACTTTCTCCTGCTTCTGATTTTAGCTACTGCCTACAATTATATCATTCTTCGATCTGTCTGCAACGGAAAATATCAAAAACTTGCTTTAATATCAGGACTAATTTTCAACATAGCCAATCTCGGCATCTTTAAATATTGCAACTTTTTTGTAACTTCTTTATTTGAGGTACTGAACCAGCTACAAATCCCCGCCAGTTTTCAAGTTTTGCAAATTATCGCCCCCGTCGGCGTGTCATTCTACACTTTTAGAATGATTTCCCATTTAATCGACTGCTACCAACAAAAAATTCCCTGCCCTAAATTTATAGACTACGCCACCTACATCACCTACTTTCCCCAAATTGCTTCCGGCCCAATCTCTCGATCGCGCGAATTTTACTCGCAGCTAAATTCCCCGAAAAAGTACGAATATCAAATCGAAGAAGTTATAGTTTTGATTTTGTCGGGCTTGTTCAAAAAGTATACTTTGTCCAGCTTTTTATTTAACTTTACTCAACTGCCCTTCAAAGTTCCACAGCAATACAGCAGCATCGATTTAATCCTTGCAGCAATTTCCTATTCCTGTTTAATTTACGTAGATTTCAGCGGCTACTCAGATTTAGCCAACGGTATCTCCTGCTTGCTGGGTTTCAAACCCATTCCCAACTTTAATATGCCTTATCGATCGCTCAGCTTGCCAGAGTTTTGGAAAAGGTGGCACATCAGTCTGTCCGAATGGCTGAGAGACTACCTTTACATTCCCTTAGGTGGCAACAAATATGGCAAGTTGAGAAAGTACATAAATTTATTTTTAACAATGGCGATCGGCGGATTTTGGCACGGTGCCGGTTTAAACTTTATTGTGTGGGGTGCAATTCACGGTTGCGGATTAGTTGTCACCCATTTATGCAGGGATATACCCCAAGCTATCCACTTTAAATTAGACTATTATTATCCCAGAACAGCCAGATTTTTGAGTTGGTTGTTAACCTTCAGTTTTGTCACTTGTAGCTGGGTATTTTTCGGCACTCCCAACTGGGAAACTGCGGTGATGTTTTTTCAGGGAATTTTTCGTTTTTCATTTGCAACATTTCAATTTAACTTTGGGCAATTATACTTAGTAATTGGAGTAATTGGCGCTATCAACTTGTGGGGCGATCGGATATCCCAACTATTACAAATCGTATTTTCCTTAAAAAACATATTTTTTCGGGTTGTCTTAGTTTCGCTGTTCGTGTATGCTATTTTGAAGCTAGGGCCGAGCACCGTTCCGCCTTTTATTTACTTTAATTTTTAAGAAATATAGCAACCGCTGCTGACGGCGCAAAACGTTCTTAATTACTGAAACTATTGCTATGGTTGCATCTTCCTTCTTCCTTTTTCTTGTCTCAACTCTCAACTGTCAACACTCAACAGTAAGGTGCGTCGCTCATTGATGGTCGATTTTAGTTTGGGATGGTTGGTGGCGACGCACCCTACAACTAACAGGGCCCGCACTCTTGGCACTTCCTTCTTCCTGATATCCGTTACATCCGTTATAAAATCCGTTGCCGAACTTCCTTCTGCTATATGAGAGATCGAGAATTTTTACTAATTGTTACTTCTGTAATTCTCACTTTAATTTTTTCCAACTTATCTTCATTTCTTAAGAGTTTCTCCTCAACTCCTTTCGCAACTCCCGAAATCAAACAAGCAGCACGACAATTAGAAAATCAAAGTTCGCGAAAATCCGAACCAGATTTTTGGAGCAAAATCAAAGATATTGATTTCGATCGCACTCCCCCCAAAACCGAAACTGCTAAGACAGCAAAAACACCAATTGTTCCGCCGAAAAAACCAACAAAAAAGCCAGTCGCAGTCAAACCAAAACTCACCCGACCTTATCGCAGATTTTTGTTTGTTGGAGATTCAGTAATGTTTGATTTAGGGATTCAACTTCAGTACACGATGAAGCAAAAATATAATATCGCTGATACTAAACTTGAGTACAAAGTATCTAGCGGATTAAATCGCATAGATTATTATGACTGGTATGCCAGAACCAAAGAAATTATCAAGGATTACCAACCGGACGTAGTGGTGATTTTGTTCGGAGGAAATGACACTCAAGATATCACAGATTTTCAAGGAAAATACCGGGCGATCGCAACCAAGGAATGGCAAAAAGCTTATCAAGAAAGAGTAGATAAGTATGCGAAATTACTTGATTCATCTTCGGTGAGAAAGGTATATTGGATCGGTCAATCGTTCTCCAACAAATTTTGGTACGCTAAATATTTTCCCGTGATGAACGAAATCTATGAAAATGCCAGTAAGTCTTCTGCTAAAATCGAATTTATTTCTACTTGGGATACTTTTTCGGAAGCAGGTAAATTTGCTCCAGTAGTTGCTGATAAATCTGGTAAGCGAGGATATGTAAAAGTTAATGATGGCGTACACTTTACTTCCCACGGAGCTAAAATTATCGGCGATTTAATTGCTGACAAAATGGCAGCAGACAAAATATTAAAATCTCCCAAATCTCCCCAAAAGAAACCCTAAACACGAGGTTTTGAGCAACTCGGTTTCTGCAAGAAACTGAGTTTGTGGGTACGATCTCGAAGTAGGGTTGACATTTTAGAAATTACCGCGTAAGTTACTATTGACAAATATCAACAGTAGATGTAAAGTTGCAGTCAGCATCAGACAACAGCCTCAATGTCCAGCAATTGTCAGAGCGAGCGATTATGGTGAGCAATCAGTGGAATCTCGAACGCAGCAATATTCCTGAGTCAATGGAGTGCAGCGGCACAGCGCTAATCTTCACTCTCGCTAAATGTACTCAGCCTTGGCAAAGAATAAAGGCAGTTGAAGAAATTCTACACCAGTGCGGGTTAGATCCTTTTGGAGAAGTTTTAGACATACCTAAAAGTGGAATTTTAGGGGAAGATATACCGGAATCAGCCAGAAAACCACATCCCAATTTGCTGTTTCGTGCGTTGGCAATTCAGGCATTGGGTAAGATTCCAGATGTGCAGTTAGAAAGCGAGTTCGCGGTCAGAATAAGTGATTTTAGCAAAAATCTGCTGACAGTGTTAGAACAGGAAGCGCGATCGGGAGAAACTCCGTTAATTCGGTGGTCTGCTGCTGTTATTATTCAGTCAATTTGGCGGGATGAAGAAGGGGAAAGACACAGTAATGACAGTGCCGTCAAGATAGATATAAATGCACCGGAAATTGAGATTAAGATTGCGGAAGAACAAGTTAAATTGTTGCTGGACTACAGAATATATCGTGACAGTAACACTGACAATGGTAGCGCTAAGCAATTTGAAAATTTCTTGGATTTCTGGGTGTACGGCCCTAGTTGGCTGTTGTTTAGCTTGCAAATGGATTGCGAGGAATATCTATTTTGGCTCGATCTACTATTTGCTCCGATCGCAGTTACGGAGGTTCAGTACGGATTGAATAATGTAGAAAATGATGCCACAGTCAAAAACTTTTTAGAGTCGATCGCAAATAATTTTAACGAAGCTGATTTTTCTAAAATACTTGCCAAGATTTTTGAGTTTATCCAGCATCCAGAATCAAGAGTAAAGGATGAAGCTGCTACTCTTTTAGAGCCTTACAAGGACAGGTTAGATCAAAAATCAGCACTGATTATGAAAGCACTGGCGTACAGATTTAACTTAGAAAGCCAGCGGTTAGAATCTCTGACAATTCCTGAAATTGAGGAGTGTCAAGCGTTATTTGAGCGGTGTAAAATAGAAATTGATGGCGTGTATTCTAAGGCTTTGTCTGTATGTGGCGATCGCGATGCAGAGATGGCAAATTTCTTGTCAGCTAAACACCTAGAATACCAAAATACTGTAGAGGAGCAGATCAACAATCTCAGCAAGCTAATTAAATCAATAATAGATTGCCAGGGTTTGCTGGATGCTAACAGAGAACTTTTGTATTTGACTGTAGAGAGGCTGCAAACATGGGATTACACCTTAGACCACAAACTGGCTGCGCACCAGAAGAAACTCCAAAGTCTAGGTGTCGATAGCAGCACTTGCGAACAGTGCATCAACCTCGATAGCGATCTGAATTCTATTAGAGATTCTTTGCAGTATACTTTATACGAAGTCACATCTAAAATCAACAGTAAGATTAGAGAATTAGAACTTTCTGCTTCCAAAAATAACAAGACCGCAACAGATATGTTTAAGTGGACGTGGGTATTGTTGGGGGTGTGGTTTTCAGTAGGGCTGTTCTTATATTTATCGGACTCCGTAATTAACTCGATATTCACCGAAAGCTATCAGACGGAGTTTCTGATCTATTGGACTGTTTTCTTGATCGTGATGGTGTTAATATTGTTAATATTAGCTATATTCTTTTCTACGATATCTGCATTAGAAAAGCATAAAGAATCTAAGTTAATTCCTAAGTTTGATAATTTAAGCCAAATAGCCAGCAATTTCTCTAGTATGTGGCAAAAGAGTTATTTGCAGCAGTTTGTGCCGTCAGTGCGATCGAATTAAAAAGTCATGGGGTAATCGACCTGACATCATATCATGTCCAGTCAATTACCAGCGATCGATAATGTTTGTAGTGAGGACTTTAGTCCTTGACAAAAGAAGGACTAAAGTCCTCAGTACAAACCATGTTATATTTGTTTGCCGAACTCTGTTTGTAGGTGCACTCGCTGCGAGATAGTCGATCTTATTTAAGATTGTAGATGGCGACGCACCCTACAGCTATTAAGGTTAACCTACCGATTTTTTAGCTTTTTTTCTATCCCAAATTTCTCCAATTCCATAGAATATGACAATACCAGCAAAACTAAATAGAAAATCTTCTATACTAGCGCTACGATTTGGTAAAATTGCTTGCAGTAGTTCTTCTGCCGCAGTGAAAACAGTAAAAATTGCAGGACCGATCGGCATTTTATAATTAAATAGTTTGATGGTTTTCTTGCCACTCGCTCTATGGAACAAAAACGATGCAATTCCATACAAAATAAAGTGTCCGAGTTTGTCATAAGGCGGACGAGCGAGAGAAAAGTTGACTAATAGTCCCAGATCTGCTACGAGCATGACGCTGAGAATAAATAACAGATAGACAACGGAAGCGATAATCCAGGGTTTGTTTGATGGTTTCATGAATGGTTGCAGGTAATATTTTTGAGTGTCAAGACGTGCGATCGGGTAATAAATTAGGACTGACGCATGGGGTCCGAGAAACCAGTTTTTTTTACGAAAAATACTTCGTTCCAGCCCGCAGATTCGGTAAAAAACCCGGTTTCTTTGTCGGAGTGCGTAACTCCTATATAACCGTTTATGAACTCGATCGCTAATTTCTCCCTTCTCCCCCTCTCACCCTCTTGGGCGATAAAGCGATTAGTTGTCCCACCAGCAGCACTTTCGCGGTCGAAGTTTGTAGTCATTCTACTTCAGGTGTAACATCTCGGTTCTGATCGACGCGAATTAACAACATCTACCGAGATAAATAAGGCAAACTAGAAGTTAGCTACAAAATTTCGTAACATTGCCCGTAAACTGCCCATGATTTGGCCATTCAAGCCCCGCTACCGCAAACAAATTGCTCGCATCGCAATCACCGGTGCCATAGCCGGAGATACCCGCAAACGAGTTCTAGAAGACCTCAAAACCGTTGAAGAACGTAAATTTCCCGCTTTGCTGCTGCGGATAGACAGCCCCGGCGGCACTGTGGGCGATTCCCAAGAAATTTATAGCGCGCTCAAGCGTTTGCGCGAAAAAATCAAAATTGTTGCCAGTTTTGGGAATATCTCGGCTTCTGGGGGAGTTTACATCGGTATGGGAGCCGAATATATCGTTGCCAATCCGGGTACAATTACCGGTAGCATCGGCGTAATTATCCGGGGAAACAATATAGAACGGCTATTAGAAAAGGTAGGCGTTTCTTTTCAGGTGATTAAATCTGGCCCGTATAAAGATATCTTGGCGTTCGATCGAGAATTGACCACACCAGAACAGCAAATTCTGCAAGAGTTGATCGACACCAGCTACCAGCAATTCGTAGAAACCGTCGCTGAAGCCCGGAAATTGGCAGTTGAAAACGTGAAAAGTTTTGCTGACGGCCGTATTTTTACCGGCCAGCAAGCCTTAGAATTGGGCGTAGTCGATAGACTCGGAACAGAAGAGGATGCCCGCCGCTGGACAGCCGAACTCGCAGGCCTGGACCCGGAAAAAACCGAATGTTACACTCTCGAAAAACCAAAACCTTTCCTAAATCGGGTATTGGGGAGTAGTCTGGATACATCGGGACTTTCAGCTTACAAGAATTGGCTGGAATTCGAGCTATCTAGCAGCGGCTTGCCGCTGTGGATGTATCGCCCGTGATTAAATAGTCAGTTGGCAGTTGGCAGTAGTCAGTTGGCAGTGGTAATTGGTAATCGGTAATCGGTAATCGGTAATCGGTAATCGGTAATTGGTAATCGGTAATTGCAACTGACAACTAGCAACTGACAACTAGCAACTGACAACTAGCAACCGACAAAAAATGGAGGAAATTTGCGTGGAGTGGCAAGTGCGGGGTATTCGTGGGGCAACTACTGCTAGCGATAATTCGGTGGAAGCAATTCGAGAAGCGGTGAAAGAATTATTAGATGAATTAGAAGCAAGAAATGATTTAAATCCAGAATTAATTATTAGTGCTACGTTTTCTGCCACTCGCGATTTAGATGCTGTCTTTCCGGCTGCTATCGCTCGCGAACGCCCGCACTGGTGCAATGTTCCTCTGTTGGATGTCCAGCAAATGCACGTCAAAGGTGCTTTAGAACGTTGCATCCGCTTTTTAATTCATGTCAATTGGCCAGCACATACTGATATTTATCACCCTTATTTGCGGGGAGCTCAAAATTTGCGGCCGGATTGGAATTTAGCAGTTGCCGTGGCTGCGGAGAAATAATAAAATCACTTTTGACTTGACTTAAACTATCTCGCACTTTAGATGCCCGACTTCTTTAAGAATTCGCATCTGGGTATTCTTTTTTTTGAGGTAGAAGGGTCAACTATCAACTATCAACTATCAACTATCAACTGTCAACGTGACTCCTCGATCGAGTACAATTAAAGCGGGACTGACGCAGAACCTGTTGCATAAGTCCTATAAATGTAACAACGATCGAGAACACGGAGAACACGAAGATATGGTCGCCACCCAGAACAACTTAAATATTGCCGACCTCGAAGCCAAGTACAGTCAAACAACGCCACGAGAAATTCTCAAATTTGCCTTAGAAACCTTTGACAACATCTCAATTTCTTTCAGCGGTGCTGAAGATGTTGTCCTGATTGATATTGCTTCAAAAATTACCAAAGACTTTCGTGTTTTCACTCTTGATACCGCACGATTGCACCCAGAAACTTATCAGTTTTTGGATCGAGTCAGAGAACATTACGGCATCAAAATAGAAGTGATGTTCCCCGATCCGGTGGAAGTACAATCCCTAGTCGAAGCCAAGGGATTTTTTAGTTTCTATCAAGACGGCCACAAAGAATGTTGCGGTGTCAGAAAAGTCAGACCACTACGCAGCAAACTGAATACCCTCGATGCTTGGATTACTGGTCAGCGCAAAGACCAAAGTCCCAGCACCCGCAACCATATTCCTGTGATTGAAATTGACAGCGCTTTCTCAACTGAAGACCATCAATTAATCAAATTCAACCCCTTAGCAAATTGGTCTTCGGCAGAGGTTTGGGAATATATTCGTGCTTTAGAAGTGCCTTACAACAAATTACATGAACGTGGCTTTGTCAGCATTGGTTGCGAACCCTGTACCAGGGCTGTATTGCCCAACCAACACGAACGCGAAGGCCGTTGGTGGTGGGAAGAAGCGACTTTAAAAGAGTGTGGTTTGCACGCTGGTAATGTCCAAAATCAGTCTTAATTGTATCAGAAGGTCGATCGAACTTGACGGGCGATTCCCTTCGGGAATCGCTTCGCTAGAATTCTTAGATAACTCATGTTTGGGAGTTATTCAGCAAGCCCTAATTAAGGTTAATTCACCGGACATGATATCATGCACTTTTCGAGATAGAGGCGACTTGAAATTCAGCAATTCTCCTCACAGCTTCGGCCAAGATTTCTGGCGACTCAACTAAGGCAAATCGCACATAACCTTCTCCTGATTTCCCGAAACCGGCACCGGGGGAAGCTGCAACTCCTGTACTTTGTACTAAGTGAGTGCAAAATTTTACTGAATCTAAAGCCCAAGGTTCCGGGAGTTTCGCCCAAACGTACATTGTGGCGGGTGGTATTGGTACTTGCCAGCCAATGTCTTGCAGGGCATGGACAAAGGCATCTCGCCGTTTTCTGAAGGTTTCTACACTGGTTTTAACCGTGTCTTGGGGGCCTGTTAAAGCTGCGATCGCTCCATTTAAAATTCCTTGGTATTGATTGAAATCAACGACGGCTTTTACCTGTCGCAGTGCTTCTATGATTTGAGAATTGCCGATCGCATATCCGACTCGAAAACCTCCCATATTATATGACTTGGAGAGTGTAAAAAACTCGATCGACACGCTTTTATCGCGATCGGTTTGAAAAATAGACGGCGCCATCAATTTTCGCTGTTCCTCGGAGGACGGGCACGGGGACACTGCCCCTACGGAATCCTCAAATACCAAATCCACATAGGGGAAATCGTGAACTAAAACGAGTTCGTTTTCCCGACAAAAAGCTACGGCTTTCTCAAAAAAAGCAATAGGTGCGATCGCAGTTGTCGGATTATGAGGATAGCTCAAAACCATCATCTTTGACTGAGCTAACACGGGTTGGGGAATATCATCAAATACAGGCAAAAAAGCATTTTCCGCTAACAGTGGCATCGGATAAATTTGCCCCCCAGCCAAATAAACACCGCCTGCGTGGGAGGGATAACCCGGATCGAGCAATAAAGCAAAATCTCCGGGGTTGAGTATAGCTAAAGGCAAATGCGCCGTACCTTCTTGGGAACCAATTAAAGGCAGCACTTCTGTTTCGGGATTGACTGAAATGCCAAATTTTTGTTCGTACCAAATAGCTGCTGCTTCCCGGAAAGATTTCGTGCCGTTAAACAGCAAATAGCCGTGGGTTTTGGGGTCAGTTAGAGAAAGGGCGATCGTATCTGTAATGTGACCCGCTGTCGGCAAATCTGAAGAACCGAGAGACAAATCAATTACATTTTTTCCGGCGGTTCGAGCGAGAGATTTCGCTCGATCCATATCGGCAAATACATTAAATTGCAGTCGTTTTAAACGTTGTGAAAATTCCATATTTTTTGTCGGCTTTTGGAATGTTAATGAATCTTTTTATAATTGGTGAATTATTTTTCTTTGATTTGTGAAAGATTTTTTAACCGCAGAGAGCGCAGAGAGCGCAGAGAAAGATAGGAATCTTGAGGGGAAAAGAGAGATGTTCAAAAAATATTTGCGATTGCTATAGTTGTAAGTTGTGAGTTGTAAGCTGGGAGTTGGGAGTTGGAAACTCCCGAATCATTTCAAAACTTTATAAGTGAGCGTCTAACAAACCGATTAAAGTTTGTTTGGTAATCGCTCCTTCGTGGGAAAGCACTACTTCGGCATTTTTAAACAACCTGAGTGCTGGCACTCCTTCTACTTTATACTGCTTGACAGTAGTGGGATTGGGGTCAATTTCCATTTTAACTACTTTCAGGCGATCGCTGTAGTTTGTCGCTACCCAGTCTACCGAAGGTGCGATTAGCTTGCAAGGGCCGCACCAACTAGCCCAAAAATAAGCAAGCACTGGTTGCTCTGCGTGCAAGACTTCTGTTTCAAATTTTTCGTCGTTAATGACAATTACACTGTTGCTCATGATTCTACAATTATTTTTCCTAATTATTTCTACAGCAGCGGCTCTGCAAGAATTACACGAACTTACAAGACGGATTCAAAAGACTGTTATTAATTCTAAAACATCCTGCCAACTATCGATCGCAAACTCAGGAGTTCGGGAGAGGATGAAGCATTTGGACATAAGATTGAGGGTTTTCGGTATAAATTGTCGCCCCTCGGCGTACCCCCTACATCTATCCAACGGCTTGAGATTCTTTCTAGGAGATGTCTAATGGCTAATTCTATTTGGCGTCTAATTCCGCTGCTGCAAGCGTCTGGCAGCGTACAGATGGCGATTGATGAGTGGCTGCTAGAGAAGCATCTAGCCGGGAAACATCCGCCAACTCTGCGATTTTACACTTGGCAGCCGGTGGCAATTTCTTTGGGCTATCACCAGCGCCGCTGGCCGGACTTTTGGCAGCAGTTATCTTTTGGGGGAATGCCTGTGGAGTTGGTGCGGCGCCCCAGTGGCGGGCGGGCAGTTTTGCACCAAGGGGATTTAACTTATGCTGTTGTGGCGTCGGGATTTGTGGGGAATCGCATTGCTGTTTATCAGACTATTTGCGAGTTTTTGATTCAGGGTTGGAGGGCTTTGGGCTTGGAATTGCACTACGGGGAAGCGGGAAGGAGTTACATTCGCAATCCTAATTGTTTTGGTACTGCGACGGGTGCGGATTTGGTGGCACCTGATGGGTGTAAGTTTATTGGCAGCGCACAATTGCGCCGGGGCGATGCTATTTTGCAGCACGGTTCGATGCGTTTGCGATCGGATATTGGTTTGTTTTATGAGGTTTTTGGGGAGGAATTAGTTCCGGTGCAGTTGCCTTTTTTGGGAGGGAAAAATGAGGTTATTGAAAGTGCGATCGAGGCTTTGAGTGCGGCGGCTTGTGGTTGTTTTGGGATTGATTTGGAGGTGCAGCCGCTTTCGGAGGAGGAATGGGAGAATATTGGGGAATTTAGTAGACAAACCTCTATTTCTGAATCATAACTAATTTTCATCAACTTTTACCTCAAAAATAAAAAGTATAGACCGTAATCACGACTAACTCAGTATCAGTCTCGGCAACAATTGGTGCTACCTTCTTGAGAGAGTAGAACTTACACTGCCAATCATTATTATACTGAAAGGTGGCTTGATATTTGTATCTACCATTTATAGCATCAGGAGCTATCGGCTGGTATTCGCTATTCCTAGCGCCAGAGTATGCAAGCGCGAGTAAGGCATTCTCAGTCTTTCAACACTGCTTTGCATCTGATTTAATAAAGTGTTGGCACAGAAATGCTCGCTTTGCAAGAGCTATGCGATCGCGTATCCAGTATGCACTCGTACTTCTGGAGGATGAAAAGCGAGGACAATGCAATCTTTAGGTACTCCAGCAGCAACAAGTTCATCCGTAATCCCATCTTCAATTCCGTCATAGTGAATCCAGATTTTATCGTTGCGAATTTGGGCATGGACGATACAGCCATGCACTCGGAGGTTATTTTCCCAGCCTTCATCTACCAGCATAAAATGGTTGCGATCGCGGCTGACAATAACATAAGTATTCACTTCACCATAACTATAAGGAAGATCTGCATAATATTGGAGAATTTTCTCCAATATTTCACGCCATTCGTCTAGGGGATGATTTGCGGTTGCCATTGAATTATTTCCTCACTGTTTGAGTCAAAAACTATCATGCGAAAATCAGGTTCTTCTAACAGAAGTTGTCCGGCTTCCTCTTGGAATAAGGTCTCAAAGATGTTGCGATTGACGGCTAGATAGAGACGACGATCTGGATCTCTTTTTCGGAGTGCTCTAGCGTACAGAAAGAACTGTCCCCAAGCATTTTCGAGGTCATTGATGGTCGAAGGGCTAAGAAAGCTTTTGATTTCGACGGCAATTTTTTCCGAATCTCGTTCAGCAGCAATGAGTTTTTCAGCCCCCAAATCGACAAAGGTGGATCGTTTTCCTATCTTGAGGATCAGCGGGTCATTAGTAATTGTCCAACCGTCTTTGATGAGGGCGGTGCGGACGGTATCGTGATAGAGGTCTTTGGCGGGCATGAAGGTTGTCCTATTTAGGCTCCATCTGTGTCTATTCTAAACTGCGGAGGCAACGATTCTGGCAATTTAAAAATCGATCTGTCACCTAAAGTAGGGTGCGTGATGGGAGAAAACCCCGATCGTCTCTTACCATATCGCAGAACGGCGTACAATACAATTAATTTACCATTTTTAATTATCTTGTGCAGTTTTGGCGATCGCCCCCAATTGTAACCCCTGCGGATAGCTATTTTCTTCTTTACTCCGCTTGATATCTGCATCGGAAATTCTGGGTTTGAGATATTTTGCTAAAGCTTTCACAACATCACCCCGATCGATCGTCCCTGCGACTGAACCAATGGGCGAAAGTACAATTATTCGTGGCAGTTGGCGCGATTCCATGCTGTTAATAACTTCCGCTAAAGATGCTTTTTCTGAAACTGTCGCAATTTTTTCCAACGGTTGCAAAATGTTGTGCAAAGTCTGAATTTCCCACTGACTGCGTTCTGTGAAGCGGATATCGTCGATCGACACTAAACCTAAATCCCGCCCGTTAGATGAGGCTACATAAAATGGAAATGGATTTACTTCTAACAAGTATCGATCGGCAAATTCCCGGAACGTGGAATCTGCATCTACAAGTCTAAATTCGCGACTCATCGCATCACCAGCTTTAGTTTTGAGCAATGCTTCTTGCAGCGAAGTAAATTGGCTGTAAGCAGTGGCATTACGAATGGCAAACCAGCCTATTAGTGCAATCCATAGACCGCTGTACTCACCCGCCAATAAGCATAAAATTAAGCCAAAAGCAATAGCTAGCCAACCTAAAACTTGTCCGATTTTTGCCGCCCACTGAACACCGACAAATCGAGAGCCGGTGATTTTCCAAATAGCTGCTTTTAAAACTTGTCCTCCGTCCAAAGGCAGACCGGGAATTAAGTTAAATAATCCCAAAATTAGATTAATTTCTGCTACTCTTTCTGCTACAATTTTTAGTAAGTTGGTTGGAGGTAGAACTTGAGAGCCTAAACCGAGGATGAAAAATATCCCCAAGCTGACAAGAGGGCCGGCGATCGCTACTTGAAAAGCTTGGCCGGGAGTTTTTGATTCTGATTCGATCGAAGCTATGCCGCCAAATAAAAATAAGGTAATAGAATTGACTTTAATCCCTTGGGACATTGCCGCTAAACTGTGTCCCAATTCGTGCAGCAGTACAGAACCAAACAGCAGCAAAGCTATTGCCAATCCCGCACTCCACGAGAGCGCAGGCCCCCACAAGCGGTAGTTGCTAGCATATTCGCTGGTTGCTAGGGCTAAAATTACAAACCACGAGTAATCTATCAGTAGTGGGATGCCAAATAAAGAGCCGATTCGCCAACCTGTCTGCATGAAGTTGTCCTGGAAAAGGAGAATAAGGGAGAGTTTCTATTATAAAACAAGGACGGAAAGCGGAAAACTCATCAGCTTTAGCTATGAGATGTAAGCGACACGAGCGGTTTTAACCGCCGTCAATCTTTCTTGAATCTTAACATTTTTAGCGGTGTAAAAAGGGCTTTCGCCCTTATACTTAAGATGA
>JAAUPI010000263.1 GCA_012035135.1 Microcoleus sp. CSU_2_2 | reverse complement strand
CCATCCGTTCCAGTTCATTACCTATTCCCATTCCCCATTCCCCATTCCCCATTCCCTGATTTTAGTTCCTTGCCTTAAAGTCTTTGAAAATAGTTTGAAATGAATACATCAATCGATGGACATCGTTTGTGGAACTCGGAAAGATATTGAGTTCCCATTTCTTGCGGGCGATCGTCAGCAGTTTGGCTACTGGTTCTGAGTAACTATTGGAAATAAAATAGCTGCCACCTTCGTAGCGAATATCTGACGCTAATCCGATAAAAGCACCGGCCATTTCTAGTTTAAGTTCCGAGGTACTATGCTGAGATTTTACTGCTAAAATGACTTGCGAGTGCCGAGGTTCCCGATTGAGCAAGCGACACATATTTGCTTCTTTTTGAGACAAAATTAAGATGTTGCAATTATGTAGAACTCCGGCTCTACCTTGGACTTTCACTCCGAGATGAACTTCGAGAGTTGGTTTGTTGGCAAATTCCACTACCGCGTAAGTATATGGATGTGCATTGCCGTGAATTTTTCCCGCTGTTTTTCTAAATGTTAAATATTTCGGCGTTTGGTCTAAAATATTGTTATAATAGATAGTCCCTCCTTCATTGGCAATTGCTTTTAAAAGTATAGTGAAGATGTAAGTATCGAAAATATTTGCTTGTTCGATCGCTTCGTTGAAATCTGGATTGATCGAGCCACCTAATTTGCTTTTGATTTCGGAATTGGTGACGTAATTGCTCGGCTCTGATGGCAATTTTTCGAGCAGCTTTTTAAGGGCGATCGCCTGTTTGTTACGTGCGGATGTGAGGTTGGAAGTAAACTCGATAGTTTTTGCAGATTCAGCGCTTGAGGAGGCAAATGTAATTTTTGTGCCGAGGGGAGAGGTTTCTGATTCTACTTTTAAGAAATAAGCAATTTCGTCTTCCATTTCAGAAGTGTTGACCGTCGATTGCTGGACGGCATCAATTAACAGCAAAAGTTGTTCTTTTGCGGTATAATCTTCTATCTTGAGTAGCGGTGTTTTTCTTTTGAGCGATCGCTCTTGAATTGTTTTGCCAATCTCGACTGTATCGGCTACTTGTTGAGCTACCCAACCCAAATTAAATTCATTCAGAATTGCCGCCAGTTCTTGATAGATTCTGGCATACTCGATCTCGTCCATAATAGTTTCTACGCTGCACGCTATTCTCATTATACAAGCTAATTTGATTTTTTTGTCAAGTACCCGATCGATTTGAGATTGGAGATTTGAGATTGGAGATTTGAGATTTTATAATTACTCTCAGGGATGAACCTGGGGGCAGGAAACCAAATTGCATTCGGTCAACTGTCAACTGGCAACTGTCAACTACCAATTAGCAGTAAGCTATTTTACGACAAACAAGCGATCGCAAATATGGCAACTATCAACGACAACTACCTCAAACTCAAAGCCGGCTACCTGTTTCCCGAAATTGGGCGGCGCGTGAAAGCTTATGCAGAGGCGAATCCTGAGGCGCCCATCATCCGGCTGGGGATTGGCGACGTGACGGAACCGCTACCGGAAGCTTGTCGGGAAGCGATGGTGAAAGCGGTGGCAGACATGGGTTCGCGGGATACCTTCAAAGGATATGGCCCGGAACAAGGTTATGAATGGCTCAGAGAGCGCATTGCAGAGCACGATTTCAAGTCGCGGGGATGCGATGTTGATGCTTCAGAAATCTTTATTTCTGATGGTTCTAAGTGCGATTGTGGCAATATTCTGGATATTTTCGGTAACAATAATACGATCGCAGTTACCGATCCAGTTTACCCGGTGTATGTAGACACGAACGTGATGGCCGGACACACGGGAGATGCGAACGAACAAGGCGAATACGGCGGCTTAGTTTACCTGCCAATTACAGCAGAAAACAATTTTACTGCGCAAATTCCCACAGACAAAAAAGTCGATTTAATTTACCTGTGTTTTCCCAACAATCCGACGGGCGCAACTGCCACCAAAGAACACTTGCAAGCTTGGGTAAATTATGCTAAAGCTAACGGTTCGATTATTTTTTTCGATGCCGCCTACGAAGCTTATATTACCGATCCGAATTTGCCGCATTCTATCTACGAAATTGAAGGGGCGCGGGATTGTGCGATCGAATTTCGTTCTTTCTCCAAGAATGCTGGTTTCACAGGTACTCGCTGCGCGTTAACAGTTGTACCGAAGACTTTGACAGGAAAAGCAGCAGATGGTTCCGATGTCGAAATTTGGAAATTGTGGAATCGCCGCCAATCTACTAAATTTAACGGCGTTTCTTACATCGTGCAGCGCGGTGCAGAGGCGGTTTATTCGGAAGCTGGCAAAGCACAAATTCAAGCATTAGTCAGTTTTTACATGGAAAATGCTGCGATTATTCGCGAGAAATTGACAGCAGCGGGAATCGAGGTTTTTGGTGGCGAAAATGCACCTTATGTGTGGGTGAAAACGCCTCATGGTTTATCGAGTTGGGATTTCTTTCAGAGGTTGCTGGAAACTTGCAATGTGGTGGGAACTCCTGGTTCTGGTTTTGGTGCGGCGGGCGAGGGTTATTTCCGGATTTCGGCGTTTAATAGTCGGGAGAATGTGGAGGAGGCGATGAGACGAATTGTGGAGAAATTTAAGGTTTAGTATCATCTCCTGCTTCAACCGAAAGTCCGCCAGGGAATTAATTCCCTGGCGGACTTTCGGACTCAGCGAAAAAGCGTTAAATTATTGTGTTGTGGAACGGCAGTGCCGTTTGCCTACAATTAATATGGCGATGGTTAGATCCGAGGGAGACCATTGATTATTTTAGGGTAGGGAAACGGCATTGCCGTGTCCTCCGTTGCCCAGTTGTCGATGGTTGTATTAAGCGAGCAATATCATTAGTTGTTAATCCAAAGGCTTGTTTAACTTTGACAATTGAGGTGAACTCGCTATCAGACATCGCTCAATTTCTCCTAAGACCTATTTCTGCCAAATTGTCAACACCTAAAGGTCGATAAATTGTATCTCTTTGCTGATAACTCCGCCCCAAGGAACTAATCGCATTTTGCAAATCTTCCACAGATTGACAACTGCCGCCAACAGCACCTGCCATCGTTGTAATGTGTTCTTCCATCAACGTACCGCCGATGTCGTTGCAACCCCATTTCAGTGCTTCCTTAGCTCCATCTAAACCCAATTTTACCCAACTCGGTTGATGATTGGGAATCACATTTCCTAAGAAGATTCTCGATACTGCGGTGAGTAACAATGTATCTGCTAAAATTGGTTGGTCGCGGCCGACTCGACTTCGCAAAGGTGCCGGTGCTGATTGCCCGACAAATGGTAGTAAAATAAATTCTGTAATCTGCGCTGGATAGTTGTTGTTAATGGCACTTTGTTGGAGCGATCGTACTTTTTCTAAATGCAAAACCTGTTGTTCGGCGGTTTCAATATGTCCGCAAAGCATCGTACTCGTTGTCGGCAATCCCAAACTGTGAGCCGTACTTACAATTTCCAGCCAAGTTGCAGCATCTATTTTTTCCGGGCAAATTACCCGTCGCACGGCATCGTCGAGAACTTCGGCTGCCGTCCCCGGCATCGAACCAACTCCCGCATCCCGCAAAGCCGAAATTACATAGCTGAAACTAATCCCATCTTCCCTGGCAATAAATTGTATTTCTTGTGGCGAAAAAGCGTGCAAATGTAATTGAGGAAACCGATATTTAATAGTTTTTACCAATTGCAGATAATAAGGCAAAGATGCCCCATTCAGCTTAGCCCCAAGATGCAATCCGCCCTGCATACAAATTTCCGTTGCACCCCGCTGCACCGCATCAGTTGCTTTTTCCAAAATTTGGGCGGTGTCTAACCAAAAAGCGCCCTCATCTCCCTCGTCGCGGCGGAAGGCACAAAAACTACAATGCTGTTCGCAAATATTGGTGAAATTAATATTGCGGTTGATAACATATGTCACAATATCTCCTGATTGTCGGCGACGGAGCAAGTCAGCGGTTGTTTGAATCGAAGCTAGCGCATCTGGCTCTCTTTGCTGCAAAAGTACCAACGCATCTGCTGTTGAGAGATTGTCACCTTGTAAGGCGCGATCGAGAATTGCATCCACAGTTTTCTTTTCCGGTTCAGTCACAGAATTCACTACCTAGAATTAAGGCATTTTTAGATCTTAACAAATCAATCATAGAGGAACGATATTTTCAAGTCTGAAGTCCTAAACAACAATCATCAACATATTGGAAACAGGAACTATGGATCTCAACCAACCAAATCACCTCTTACCAGTACCGTCAAACCCTTTGGAAATTCCTGCTGCACCGACTATAGCTTTAGCTTCTTCTACAGACGCCAGGGAACCGCCTATTTATTTTTCCCTAATAATTCCCACCTATAACGAGTGCAAAAATATTAAGACGATTGTCGAAAAACTCAGCCAATTGCTCGATGGCAGCATTCCCGGTGACTACGAACTGATTGTAGTTGATGACGACAGCCCCGATCGCACCTGGGAAGTTGCCTTGTCCCTAACATTTGACTATCCTCAATTACGGGTGATGCGACGTGAGTACGAGCGGGGACTTTCCACAGCGGTGATTCGCGGGTGGCAAGTAGCGCGGGGCGAGGTTTTGGGCGTCATTGATGCCGACTTGCAGCATCCCCCGGAGACGCTGTTGCAGCTTTTAGGAGAAATTCAGCGGGGAGCCGATTTAGCTGCTGCTAGCCGCCACGTTGCCGAGGGAGGCGTCAGCGATTGGAGCGTTGTCAGGCGATTTTTATCGCGGGGTGCTCAAACTTTGGGATTGGTGATACTACCAGGAGTCGTGGGCAGAGTTTCCGATCCGATGAGTGGCTATTTTATGGTGCGTCGCACTTGTATTGCTGGCAAAATGCTGAATCCCGCCGGTTACAAAATTTTGATTGAAGTGCTCGGCAGGGGCAATATCCGCTGGATTGGAGAAGTTGGTTACGTATTTCAGGAGCGGCAAGCAGGCGAGAGCAAAGTTACCTGGAAACAGTATATTGAGTATTTGCGCCACTTGGTCAGATTGCGTATTGCTCGGTGGCCAATGGGTCGGTTTCTGCGATTTGGCGTAGTGGGTTTCAGCGGGGTATTTGTAGATATGGGAATTTTTTATCTATTGCGAACTCTCCTCGATTTTGGCCTGACTCGTAGTGCGATGGTTTCTTCGGAAGTGGCAATTATCAGTAACTTTTTGTGGAATGATTTGTGGACTTTTGGGGATATTTCTAAGCGGCAGCCAGGAAAGCGCCAGCGATTGAAACGATTGTTGAAATTTAATACGATTTGTTTGATGGGTTTGATTTTGAATGTGCTGCTGGTTAATTTGATGTTTAATGTTTTTGGGATGAATGAATATTTGGCTAAGTTGATTGCGATCGCAACTGTGACTCTGTGGAATTTTTGGATCAATATGAAACTGAGTTGGCGGGTAACGGATGTTAATTAGAATCTGGGGTTATGGGTGAATCAAATTAGGAGATGTCTACTGACTACTGACTACTGACTACTGACTCTTCTTCCCTATCCCTTTGAATGATTGAATGAATAATGATTAAGAACAAACAACTGTTGCTACTATTGCTATGGATGACGATCGCCTTGATCTTGCGCTTTGCCAATCTCAACTCGAAACCGCTGTGGACGGATGAGTTTTCGACTCTAGTTTTTAGTTTGGGTAATAGTTTTCAAGGAGTGCCGATCGACCGGGCGATCGATCTTTCTACTTTACTAGAACCGCTGCAATTTCGCCCCAGTGCTAGCACTGCCGATGTCCTCCGCAATTTGTTGCTAGAAAGTAACCATCCGCCAGTGTATTTTCTGCTAGCTCACTGGTGGATGCAATTGTTTGGGCCTTCCGGGGATAATTTAGTTTGGATTGGGCGATCGCTCCCTGCTTTATTAGGTGTTATTTCAGTTCCAGCTATCTACGGTTTAGGAAGATTTGCTTTTAATTCTCCCTTAGTTGGACAATGTGCTGCTGCCATGATGGCAGTTTCTCCCTACGGCATTTATCTCGCCCAAGAAGCTCGCCATTATACTTTAGGAATTTTATTAGTTATTGTTTCTCTTTTGTGTTTGACATTAGCTGTTAAAAAGCTGCAACAGTCAGCTCCTATCCCCATTGGGGCGATGATGCTTTGGATTATTGTTAATTGTTTGGGCATGGCATCTCATTACTTTTTTACCATAACTTTGTTGGCTGAAGCAATGGTATTAATTTATTTATTGTGGCGACAATATTCAAACTCAAAAAACCCCATATTAACTCAAATATTTTTGCGTCTTTTGGCGGTGGCGATCGGCACTTTAGCTGGTGGCTTAGTTTGGCTTCCGGTGTTTTTGTTAAACAAGTATGGTAGCGAATTAACTAATTGGATTGTCAGCGGCGATCGCTCGTGGTTGGATTGGATAAGTCCGATTTTTCAAGCTTTGGCTGGATGGATTACTGTTATATCTTTACTGCCCGTTGAATCGCCCAATCTGGCAGTAGTAATTGCATCAGTAATCGCCATGACCATATTTTTTATTTGGGCGATTCCCATCATGCTTATAGCTCTTAAAAATTCCTTAAACACGCCAAATACCCGTTTAGGTACTGTGGTTTTTGGCGGATTTGTGCTAGCATCAATTATCCTATTTTTTAGCTTTACATATATTCTGGGAATTGACCTAACTCGCGGCGCACGGTATAATTTTGTCTACTTTCCGGGCGCGATATTATTGTTAGGAGCAATTTTAGCAGTTATTTTTAATACACCTATAATCAAAAGTCGATGGTTTAATTTACCTGCTGTGGAAATTGCCGGAAAAAAAGCAGTGGCGATAATTTTAGTAATGGGTTTTGTGAGCGGTGTTACAGTAACTTCTAATCTCGGCTATCGCAAATATTACAAACCCGATCTTTTAGTTCCGATCGTCCGCCAAGTCTCGAAAGTTCCCGTGTTGATTGCTACTACTCAAAAACTCATGTAGAAATCGGAGAATTGATGGGAATTGGATCGGAATGGAAGAAGAACCCCCCCTACCCTCCCAAGGGGGAAGAAGAACTCCCCCTACCCCC
>JAAUPI010000262.1 GCA_012035135.1 Microcoleus sp. CSU_2_2 | reverse complement strand
TGGCGTCAAATTCCGAAAAATAGCGCCAGAGACAGCAGGAAATGAAAACAATAGAATCCGAAATTTGCTCAGTGCGATTAAGTGCGAGAGTGTGTGCATTCGGTTGGCCCCGGATACACGCGCTCATTTCTTAGATAGGTTCCTGAACGAAGTATGTGGGGCTGTTGAGTCCACGCACCCCTTGGACAACGGCTAGTGTTTCCGCTTGAGAAATCGGAATTCCGGCTTCAGTCGGCAGGACGTAGATCCGGGTACTGTTCGTCGCCACACCACCAACCGTCAGGGTGATGTTCTGGAACCCTAGCTGCTCAAAGGTAATACCCTCAATGAATAAGAAGTCAGTTCCTTTGACGAAGTCAACGATGTAGTCGCCAGAAGGAGGTGCGATGATTGGTTCACCGGGTTCGATCGGCTCTGGCACAAATTCGCTGTAAAACAATTGGAAGAAATCAGTATCAGCCCCGCCAGTCAACGTATCCCGTGCGGTTTGGGTCTCTGCGTCTTCACCACCAAAGAGCAGGTCAACCCCAGCGCCACCGATGATCCGATCGACTCCAGCACCGCCATCGAGGAAGTCATCGCCAACACCGCCATTAATGATGTCATTGCCAGCGAGAGATTCAGCTACACCGCTGTCGCCATAGATGGTGTCATTACCACCGAGGCCACTGAGGTTGTCATTGCCCTCACCACCATCGATGTAGTCACCTTCTGTGCCACCTCTGATGGTTTCTAAGCCAGCACCGCCCAATAGCGTACTCGCTCCAGCCCCACCATCGAGGATGTCGTTGCCATCACCACCATCGAGGGTGTCAGAACCATCTCCGCCTATAAGGGAGTCATTACCCGCATAGCCATAGAGCTTGTCATCGCCACCTTCGCCTAAGATGGTATCGTTGCCACCCGAAGCCAAGCTGTCACCTTCGCCGTAAAGGGTGTCATTGCCATCTCCACCTACGAGGGAGTCAGCACCACCTGAAAGTGTACCCTCTGCATCATCGCCGTACAGGGCGTCATCATAGAAGCTACCAATCACGGTGTCATTTCCTACACCGCCCATCGCCGTATCCTCGGAGCCGCCATATACGCGGTCATTGCCAGCACCGCCATCGAGGAGGTCTTTGCCATCGAGGCCATCGTCAGCGCTTGTCCCACCATAGAGGGTGTCATCCCCAGCTTCACCATAGAGGGAATCCTCGCCTGCATCCCCAAACAGTCTGTCTTTTCCAGTACCACCAAACAGCGTGTCCTTATCATTCCCACCTCGGAGAATGTCATTACCGCCTAAAGCATTTAAGATGTCGTCGCCACCCAAACCGCGCATTGTGTTGGCATTTGCATTACCTGTAAGGGTATCGGGCAGTTCTGTTCCTACTATTGCCATGATTTATTCCTCATGTTGTGAAATGAATTGGACATAATATGAGATTGCATGATGCACCAACAAATCCGATGACTTGTTGTTTTTGTTAATCTCCCGATCTTTCCCCCTCTCCCAGATTTAGGAGAGGGGTTCCGAAGGCATAGAGATCGGAAATAGGAGGTTAGTAATCATCGTCTTTGATCTACCCATTGCGATCATGATTTCAATACTTAAATAGTGAATTTTGAGCCAGTGAGTCCAAGTAGTTAGGGTCGCCAAATTTGTGCGAAATGCGATCGGATCAAATCAACCCCCTTATATCGAATTAAAACATCTCAAATTTCTTAATTCGCAAAAAGTTGATAACAGCCTATTTTCGTGATATCAAGCTGTTTTTATTCATCAGACATCTTCAGAGACTAGTTTTTGTCTAGACAGGACAAGGCTTCAGGTTATTTTTAGAAGATGTCTGTTTGACAGCCAAATTAATCAAAAAATCTTTGACTCACTTAAATTGTTCTTTGACGGATCTAAATCTTTGATGCACTTAAAATTTTGATCCACTTAAATTTTTTACTCCCTTGCTTGTATTAAATCTTAATAATTTTCATTTGTCAATAGATCTATGAGAATTTTCTTATGATTATTATCCTGCTACAAATCCACAATAATTAATTCAGCTTAAAATCAACAAAAAAGCTGGGATTAATCCTTTTTTGTTTGATACTAATCAATCTTTTTTTTTGATTTATTGTCTAGAGAAAACAGAATTAAATGAAGACATCTATTTTTTGAAAAATAGAGTCAATCGGAACAAGGTGTGGCTGCTGGATTGCACAAAATCAAGTGCAGTAGCAATGCCACTGAACGAGAGGATGTCTAATAGACATCTCCTAAACAGAAATTAGGCCCGGAGCGATCGAGATCGATCTGCGGGGGAGGGTGAAGCATTTGGACACAAACTAAGAGGGTTGGGGACACAGACTATCGCCCAAATGCTTCACCCCTACATCGATCGAACAGCAAGAGATTCTTTTTACCAGATGTCTAATGCTCTTTCCTAGTGCTTGCGCTTCCTCAGTTAGAGGGGTGGCTAGGAAACTCCAGTTAGAAACTGTACGATAGTCGTGACGACGATTGACCATACCGGAACATTTCAGCTTTTTATTCAGTTGGTGCCACTGAGTCCATACGTGTTTTTCCGAGTTCACCTCGAAATAAGCCCTTCTCCTGTGAAGGATTCAGAAAAGTTGGTGCGCCTGAGTTGGGTGCGAGTCCCCGCATTGTTGCGATCGAACCGGACGTTTTTAAGCTTGGTTTTGAAAAAGGTGAAGTCCTTGAGGTTTTGACCTCTGAAGCTATTTCGGACTAAGTTTTGTTCTGAAAATTTTACAACTGGCATGATGTACCCCCCTAAATAATTTTTAACTTCAGTTTTGGATGCACTTGTGCCCAGAAACCGAGTTTGATGGTCGAGAATACTCGATCGTAACTCTTGATTTTGGCAAAGAACCCTGTTTCTTTGGTTTTAAACCATAAGCATGATTAATTTGTCTGGATCTTAAGATAAATTTAACATCCTTGTGTTGCCAATTTGGCATATTTTTTAAAAGCAATGCTGTTTCTAAAAAAAAATGCTACACTTTAATGCTCTCCAATTAATACAATCCGGACATATAAGAGCATTAAAGTGTAACAATTACATCCAAAATAGGATTAGTTTTTTTTTAGCAAGCTCGACTTAGGGAAGTTAAAGTAAATTTTTGTCGGGAGTATTTACCGCCCCACACGCCACTAATTTTTTCTGCGTACACAATCGTTGAAACATTACATCAGCTATTGATTCGTAGGCTGGCGCAGTCGGGTGTACCCCATCCCGAAAATAACTTTCTACTCTTTTTTTCGGCATCTTTGACCAGGCTGCGTGAGTGTCTATCACCCCAATTTTCAAAACTTTGAGCCGATCGAAAAACAGCGATTTAAACTTAGGCTGATTCGGCACGGGTAATAAATCGGCGCGATCGCAAGTGTATAATACAAATAGCTGCATATTTTTCGATCGAACTAAAGCTGCTATTTCCTCAAGTTTTGCATATTTTCCCTAAACCTGACTTCCTCCGGCACCGGCAATCCGGCTGGAGAAGCATTAGACACAAAAATACTTGAAAATTTGGGGATAATGTGCCTCTCAAAAACTTCTTGAATTGCAAATAACGGCGTTCGATTCGGCATCAATGGGTCATTACCCACCCGATTGCTGCTTCCGGTTGGCTGCACTAAATCGTGAGTACCAATTTGCAAAATTACAGCATCGCTTTCAAAAGTGCCAAACTTGCGAATATATCCCAATTGATTGCCAATTCCCCAAGAACCAGCAGAAGCATTCAGCACCTCAACTCGCTTTTTTATTCCCAATAAACGTGCCTCAAACAGTTCAGAAATAGTTTCTTTCTGATCGGTAGTATTATTACCGTTGAGAACCGAATCTCCGGTCATCAAAATTCTCAGAGTACCTTCAGGCTTTTTGGCAACAATTGGTTCAGAACGCTGAGAAAATTGATTATACTCAAGTCTATTACCAAAGCGATAGACGGTTTGATTAGGCGCAAATATATAACCTGCCTCTGTATTAGCTTGCAGCAAAGCAGGGTTGCCGAATCCGAACAAGCGTAAGGTAATTTCGATCGCACTCAAAGATGCGATCGCATAACCGGGAATCCCATACTTAGCTTTCAAAAATTTACCTGTAATTGGTAAACTGCAAAGCCACCGGATAATCTTCTTGCTTCAACCGTTGAATTACCAACTGCAAATCATCCTTATCCTTGGCAGAAACCCGGACTGCATCACCTTGAATCGAGCCTTGAATTTTTTTAAACTCATCGCGAATTAATTTAGTAATTTGTTTGGCGATTTCCTGGCTGATCCCTTTTTTTAGTTTAATTTCTTGGCGCACCCGACTGCCGCTAGCCGCTTCAATTTTGCCATAATCAAAAATTTTCAGAGATAAATTGCGCTTGGCTGCTTTAGTTTGCAAAACAGTGTGAACTGCGTCGAGAGTAAATTCACTATCGGTATTGACATTAATGGATTCAGCGCCCAATTCCACGGTTGTTTTGGTATCTTTCAAGTCGTAACGGCTTTGAATTTCGCGGACTGTTTGGTCAACAGCATTAACTAATTCTTGCCGATCGAAATCGCTCACAATATCAAATGAATAACTAGCAGCCATAAAATTATCAATTGGTAATAGGTAATAGGGAATGGGACTCCCCCTCACCCCCCACCCCCCTAAGGGGGGAATTGGGGAATTGGGGAATTGGGGAATGGGAAATGGGTAATTAGTGAGTAGTCATTACTTAAGGGCCTCTTAACTAATGACTAATGACTAATGACTACTGACTACTGACCGCTGACAATTAATTATTAACAGTCATTAAACTGAGAACAAATAAAGTAGCAGTGCAAGAAGAACTAATCGCAAACATGAGCGATCGCCCTAGCGGTATATTCAGGATATAGAAAACTGAAAACAACAACCGAGCGATCGTAAAAGCGATCGCAGCCCAACCCGCAGCCTCCGAATCAAGACCCGTCACAAAAGCCATCAAAGCCGCCGCTGAAAACAGCATAAACGTCTCAAACGAATTCTGGTGAGCCCAAGTCGCCCGCTGAGCGTAAGCAGGCAATCTATCAAACATAGCGCGGGGAGCAGCTCGATCGTAACCTAGCTGAAAGCGGGCGAGGGCAACCACCAAAAACGGTGCATAAACCAGGGCCGCCGCCACAGCAATACAATCAAGCAGAATAACCGACACAGGCAATCCCAACAGCATTATCCGCCTCGCATTTCAATCAAAATAAAACAGAGTAACCACCTTGCGCTGTTCCTCCGCATCCTGGCAAGTTTGCAGCAAAGTGTGGCTTTCGTGAAAAGCAAAACAGATCAGTTGCTGGCACCGAGAAATAATTTCCTGATTGCACATGGCGCTTGCTTCCGGGAGAGACAAACTGTCATTTTTGGGATTTTCTACCAAATGTATCACTTGTTCGAGCTGCTCGCGAGACTCCCGCGGCTGACGGCTCATGCTTTGTGGCAAAATCACCGTCAGCAGATTGGGATCTGCTCGCATTGCCCCTTTAATCGCCGCTGAATTGGTGCCTGTAGCGCCAGAAGTGATGAGCTGATTGCCTCCCAGAACTAAGGCGTAGCTCAGCATTTCAATTAGCTGCTGGTGGGTAATAGGAACGTGGCGGGAACCCAAAAGAGCAACCCGCTTGGAGCTTGTTTGCTGGATCGCCGCAAGTTCTTGTAAAAAATCATCAACTCTGGGTAGATCAATTGATTGACTCAAAGAATTTATTAAATTAAATAAAACTACGTTGTGGATTCTAGCAGACTGATTAGCAATTGCCACCAAAAAGAAATTAAGAATTGCAGATTGAACAGATAGGACTAGAGGATGGGGTGCTGACAAAATCTAATAGCCCGCGTTAGCGGGCTTGGTTTGTGCAGATTCTCACCCTTGAGAGTCACGGACTCGATCGCCCAGCCCTAAAGATGCCATCATTCCGTCAATGTCAAAATGCTCTGCCATTAGCTGAGTAACGCATTCCACCTTAACCGGCTCGTGCAGGCGCACGTTGCCAAAGGTGCTGTCGATAATTTCCACCGTGGTTAAAGTATCCAAATCAACCGACAAAACTGGAATTTCCATTTCTTCGGCCCTGCTGATTACCAGGGGAGACGGAGGCAAGTGTCCCGTCAGAATTAAGCACTGAGTCGAGCTTTCCAGAGCTGCTAGCTGAATGTCCGTGCGATCGCCTCCTGTCACTACCGCCATATTTCTCGCTTTACGGAAATACTTAAGAGCAGAGCTAACATTCATCGCACCAATTGTCAAGGTTTCTACCATCAAATCTAAGCGGTCAGAACGACAAAGCACCTCAGCTTTCAATTGGTACACCAGTTCTTTGACACTAACACTGCGCAGCAAAGCGCTTCTGGGCAGCATTCCCAACACTGGAATGCCCTGTGCTTCCAGAAAAGGTCGCACAGTCGCCGTTACAGATTCGAGTTTGTCCTTGGGAACGTCGTTGAGCACGACGCCCAGCAAGCGCGAACCCAAACGTCGCTTAGCCGACAGCAAATCGTCTATATACAGATCGATCGGGCGCGCTACCAGTAACACAGAGGCATCAACTGCCTCAGCCACTTGAGGCAAAGACAAGTCAAACAGACTGCCTTCCTCCAAATTAGCTGGGCCTTCTAACAAGACTAATTCACCGGAGGGTTCTTGCAAATACGCTGCTAGAGAAGAGCGGTAATCTGTCTTGTCTTCCCCTAACAGTCGCTTGTGAACCGTCTCTTCGTCCAAAGACAACAGGGTTGATGGTATCTGGCTTTCTGAAAGCTTCAGGGTTTCTACTGCGAACCGCACGTCCTCCTCCTCACCACCAACTCGATCTGAGGAGCTAAAACAAGTTCCCAGAGGTTTGCCGTAGGCGATGGCCACTCCTTTTGCTCGGAGTCCGAATGCCATCCCCAGGGCGATCGCAGATTTGCCACTATAAGCTTTTGTGGAACCGATCAGTAAATATTTAGTCAATTTGGGTACGCTTTCACTCCTCAATTTGCACCTGTCTGCTTCGTAAAACTTACCCAAACTTAGCTAAAGCCGTCTTTAATTACAATTTGGTATTTACTTCCTGCGCTATTGAGTGGTCGGCCATCCCAAGGTAAGCAGGCTATCCCCCTCAAGCCGAG
>JAAUPI010000023.1 GCA_012035135.1 Microcoleus sp. CSU_2_2 | reverse complement strand
TTGGGATTGTTGCCGAGAGCTTTGGGGCTGTATTCAGGTACAGACTTATCTTCTATTCTGACGGAAACATACCAACCATTCTGTCGCTTCCTAACTGTGCAAGCCTTGATGGTAAAACCACTTGGGAGAGTTAAGAAAGATTCACGGCGGTTAAAACCGCCCGTGTCGCTTACATCGAGCGGGCTGAAGCCTCGCTCGTTTTCCGCTTACCGAATATTTTTTATAAACCGGACAGTTTAACCCAACAATCCGAGTGCTGTACAATATCGGTGCTGGAATATCTCGATCGAACATCCATGTCAAAAGATTTAGTATTAATTGGTGGTGGCCACAGTCATGCTATTGTATTGAAAATGTTCGGCCTAAAACCGCTGCCGGGAGTGCGTTTGACATTGATTAGCGACGTGTCGTATGCGCCTTATTCGGGGATGTTGCCGGGGCACGTTGCCGGGTTTTACGATTACGATGAATGTCATATAGATTTACGATCGCTCTGTGAATTTGCCCAGTGCCAGATATTTGTCGATCGGGCGATCGCGATCGACTTTAACAAAAATCAAGTTATTTGTCAAAATCGCCCGCCCGTTAATTTTGACTTGCTTTCGATCGATATCGGTAGCACCCCCGCAACTTTATCCGTACCGAGTGTCGCAGAATACGCAATTCCCGCGAAACCAGTACCGGAGTTTTTAGCTAACTGGAATCAGCTAATTGCTCAAAGGCAAAATCATCCAGAAAATCCAATTCGGATCGCCATTGTCGGCGGTGGCGCAGGTGGCGTAGAATTAGCCTTAAATATGCAGTCTCGATTGCATAAAAAAGGTACCCTCCCCCTGCCTCCAAGGGGGGAAAAAAGAGGGAAGAAGGAAGAAGAATTAGAAAAATCATCAGAAATTCACTTATTTCACAGCGGTGCTGAATTGATGCCCGCACACAACCAGCGGGTACGCCGTCGCCTCAAAGAAATTCTCATTAGTCGCGGCATCAAAGTGAACTTAATGGAAAAAGTTAGTGCTATAAAAACCATCGAGATAGAAGGTAATCAAGAATGCCCCATTCCCACTTACCAAATTTCCTGTGAATCCGGTTTAAAATTAGAGTGCGATCGCATTTTTTGGGTAACGCAAGCATCGGCAGCCAATTGGATAAAAGCATCGGGTTTAGCCACCGACTCAAACGGGTTTATTCAAGTTAATGATTGCTTGCGATCGATCTCTCATCCCCATGTATTTGCCGCTGGGGATATCTGCACGATGATTAATTATCCGCGCCCAAAAGCAGGCGTATTTGCAGTACGTCAGGGTAAACCTTTATTTGAGAATTTGCAACAATTTTTATTAAAAAAACCGCTCAAACCCTTTGCACCGCAGTCACAATATTTAGGGCTGATTGGTACTGGTAATAAAAGCGCGATCGCTCTCGCGGAAATTTTATGTGGGAATCGCCGCTGTTGTGGTATTGGAAAGATTGGATCGATCGGCAATTTATGAAAAAATTTAGCAAAAATGAGTAATCGGAGTATCTGTAAATCAGAGGATTAGAGAGTGGTTTTGAGGCTTAATGTTATAATAGGGCCACGATCGCCATGATTCTCGCGCACATTAACACCTGTTTCAACTGCTGCCACCAACCGCACCATCAACCCTACAGTCGGCAAGAAAACAATGCACTACCAATCTCAGCAGCACCGCGCAAAAAACACAAAGAGGAAAAAAATTCAAACAGCTATTTTCTACTGTTTGACAATCATATTTTTCTGCTGGAGTTCCGGCAACCTGACTACAATTGCCCAGCCCAACAAAACAGAAGCACTCAACGGGTCCGAAATGCAAAAAATCCTCGATCGAGGCGATATCACCGAAGCCGTATCCAGAATCGAGCAAAACTGGGAAGAAGACTTTCAGAAATACTTTGCGGAAAATTTTTCTGCCCGATCGCAAAGCGCCACCGCAATAGCAAAAACCCTATCCCGCCTATCCACTGAAACCAAGAAAAAATCGGCTCTAATCTACGCCATACCGCGCACAGATCAACTAGAACTAATATTAATATTGCCCGATCAACCACCAATTCACCGCAGCGTACCCGACGCCAAAAAACAAAAACTGGTGTCAGTAGCCCAAGAATTCAGTAGCGAAATCACCAACCCCAGAAAAATCAAAACTACCAGCTATCTAGAACCAGGTCAAAAACTCTACAAATGGATCGTAGCCCCCTTAGAAACAGAGCTGCAAACAGCAAAAATTGAAACCATACTATTCTGCGTCGGCGAAGGTTTGCGAACTATACCCTTAGCAGCAATGCATGACGGACAGCAATTTCTAGTCCAAAAATATAGCCTATCCCGCATCCCCGCTTTCAAACTAACAGACATTAAATACGCCGATCTTAGAAACGCCCAAGTTCTAGCAATGGGGGCCTCAATTTTTTCAGAAACATCAAATATACAACCATTGCCGGCAGTTCCGTTAGAACTAAGTGCGATCGTCCAACAGTGGCCCGGTCAATCATTTCTCAACCAAGACTTCACCATAGTAAACTTGCAATCCCAGCTACTACAAAACAGATACAGAATCATTCACCTTGCCACCCACGCAGAATTTCTGCCCGGAACCCCCGATAACTCCTACATCCAATTTTGGGACACCCAACTCGGACTCAAACAAATGAGAGCTTTAAAATGGAGAGACTTAACAAGGAATAATAATCTGCCCTTAGAACTATTAGTATTAAGCGCCTGTAGAACTGCGATCGGAAACAAAGACGCAGAATTAGGATTTGCAGGTTTAGCACTTCAATCAGGAGCAAAATCGGCCCTCGCCAGCCTGTGGTACGTCAGCGACGCCGGCACCCTCGCCCTGATGACTGAGTTTTACCAACGCTTAAAAGTCAGCCAACCAAAAGACCTCCCAATTATTAAAGCCGAAGCCATACGGCAAGCACAAATAGCTGCGATCGAAGGCAAAGTCAGCATCGAAAACGGCCAGCTACGAAGTTCGAGAGGCGAAACCCCTTTGCCATCGTCCATTCCCCAACTCGACAGCAAAAACTTATCTCATCCATACTATTGGGCGGCTTTCAGCATCATCGGTAGTCCTTGGTAATTCTGACTGAAAATGGCTCAAGCCAAAAACGTTAAAATAACGTTATCTCATCGATACTTGATCAATCGCGGGATATAGAAGGACAATTTTAGCGCTCGCTCCGCTCCCCGGTAAATGCGATCGCCTATCTATCTTTCTGAATGTAACTCTTGACCGATCGAGGTGATAAGCTGTACAACATAAAGTAATTCAATGCCTGTAGCTGCCGAAAAACCACCCACCGCCAACCTTTAAGCAACAGAGCGGAGGTATCCAAGGGGAAGAAAGAAAAATGAAAAAATTAGAATTTTTGCTACAGAAAGAAGGCGATCGCGCTTGGTTGCCCCTAGAAACCGCCGACGTGGAAATCCTAGAAGGTAGGTATCGCGTTGTGGCCCGCATTCCGCACCCCAATACCAACATCGAAATTCGCGTTACCTACACATCATTTGACGAAGTATCGCCCCAGCGACAAGCCCAAAGTCGATCGGCCCGCACCAACCCGGAAGGATTAGTTGTCATCATTCCCTACACCAGACTCAAGCCCGGAATCTGGGAACTATCCTGCTTGCCCGATCCCCGATCAAATCCCGCCAAACCCTGGCAGCACGGTGTTCAATTAGAAGTATTGCCCGCAGAATCCGAAACCTCCGAACCCCTACAACCACTCGACGAAGCCGAACCCGCAAATTCCGCAGCCGACTCACAACTGGCAGCAGCAGTAGACGCCACCACTCAACCGATCGCAGCAGCGGGCGATCGTTATTCCCAAAACCCAGTCCCAGCAGCCCAACCAGAACCGCAGGCCCCCAAAATCTACCAGTTCCCCACTCCCCAAACCCCGCAGCCCAGCCCGGAATACAAGCTTCAACTCGTGCTCGATCGAGAAACCTTCGTCGCCCAACTCGGTCGCCCCCTGATTATTTCCGGCAAAATAGACATACCCCAACCTCCCCCAAACCCCAGAAAACCTCCAACCCCAATTCCCGACTCCCAAGCCCAAGAACTCAAAAAACTCATCGGTTCAGCACAACTGCAAATATATCTGCGCGATCCCCAAACCTCGCAACTGCTAGCAGAAATCCAGCAACCCCTCCCAGAACAAGTTCCCCCTTGTATCTTTGCCTGCGTTACCTACATTCCAGCCGAGTGCAAAAGTCGCCTAATTTTAGGGGAAGCAGTTTTCAGCAGCGATAGTACCCCGCCAGTCACCCAATTTTTTACAATTACAGCCCGTTTAGAGCGTCTTCTAGAGGTAATAGAAGACAATTTCACCGCAGAAAAGCACCAAGCCGAACCTTCCGCAGCCGGCGCAAAACCGCCTTCTATGGCACCCAATTTATCCTTCCTCAAACTAGTAAAAAAACGCTCGCACAATCCATCCCCCAGCGAATCTGCAACAAATGAATCCCTACCCCCTCAACTGAGTTCGCGTCCAGCCAGCAATCAATTAGAATTGCCCACATTTGGTCGAAAACTGCCTGACAGCAGCCGAGCACAATTGCTCTCAGAAATCTCCAATACTGCTCAAACTTCCGCCCTCTCGATCGACTCACCAACCAAACCATCAGACATCCCAAATTCCGAGCAAACACCCGAACTCGGATCGATCGACCCCCAACCAGAAACAGTAGCATCTGAACCCGAGTCAGCACCCACAAAAGAAGCATTTCAAACCTTAAACGTCGAAAATCGATTTTGGTCGCGACTGAGTTCCTTAGCCAGCACCAACGAATCGCCAGAATGGCTAAAAGAAACCTTGCTGTCGCCCACTAAAAAAGCAGCCGTTAATAGCAGCGACGCAATTGCCACCGTCCCCGAAAGTATCAGCCCAACACAGCAGCCAGCCGCAACCAGCGACTCTATTTCCGACTCAAAATCTAGCTGGGAGGCCAGAGAAGTTGTCATCTTCGACGAACCATCGCCACCCCAAAAAGTTGCTCTTCAAGACACAAAAGTCCAAGAAGAAGCAACTCCTCTAACTCCCTACATTTTGCCAGAAGACGACTTAGTACCAATGCCCATTCTGAAACTCCCTCGCGACGAAATACTCGCAGGGCGGGCAGTAAAAGTGCGAGTAGAACTACCAGAATTAATGCCGCGAATTTACGTCAAAATTTGGGTGTACGATCGCCAAACCTACCTCATTCTCGACGGCCCACACTGGATTACCGAATTTACAGCTAATGGGCTAGGAACCATCCAATCAAGCCTCGAATTAGAGATTCCCTACGGCTGCATGGAAGTCGAATTTGAGGCGATCGCCGTCGAAATGCAAACTCAGCGGGAAAGTCACAAAGTGACCGTTCACCGCCAAGTTTTACCCCCATCCGGCCCAACTTTACCCCTGGATAGTTGAGTGTTGACCCTTCGACTACGCGAGCGGGCAGGCAGTTGACAGTTACGCCTAGTAACTTGCTAGAAAATTAACCAGTACAGGCGACACACCGAACATCTGCTGACATCTGCGGTTGCAAAATTCTACTTCCCAGTCAACTGTCGAAACTTCTTCTTAAACTTATTCTTATACACGTAGATCGATCGCTGTAAATCCTCAACTTGCAACAACATCTGGGCCTCCAAACCTGTACGGCCCCAAGCATCCTGCTGACACTTCCGGCGACAAAAATTCATCGGTTCCGAGTAAACTTTAGATGTCGATAAAGTTGGCTTCGGCCCGCACCAGTGAATCACAGTCGCTTGAGTACCATCGCCCCCAGGCTCGTTTGATTCAACCGGAAACTGCTTTTTCAGCAAACTCTGGTCAAAATCCGGCACCAACAACTGCATATCCACATTCTGCACTCGCAGGCGATTTTCTTGGGCCGCCCGGAAAATCATAAAATTCAAAAAACCCATTTCTCCGTACTTAAATATGCCCGGATTTGCTTCCGTAAAATCTAAAATTTCTATATATTCTTCTAAGCTAAAAACACCTCGCTTCGCAAAGAAAGTGCCAGTACAGAAATAGTTCGTTTGATATTTCGACCAGTAAAAATTGGGAAAATGCTTTTCAATGCCCGGAATGTCAAAGAAAAATTTGGTTACATCTGCATCCGAGTGATCGTAACAAGATTGGTCTACAGTAAAATCAAACTCCTGAAAATTAGCCAACTTCAGAACATTGCCCCAGACGATCGTATCTGCATCCAAAACCATAAAATTTTGCCAAGGACTTTCCCAGAAAGCAATCATCTTAGTTTTGCCCCAACCAAAACTTCTTTTCCTGAGAATCTCATTAGAAACCGTAGTCCGATCGATAACTTGCACCCCGTAACACTTTTCCAAAGCACTTACAGAAAAAGTGCCATCAATCAACAGACAAATCGGCACATCTCCTAGGAAATATCTGATGCTAGCACAGCACCCCTTAGCAAACAGATAATCCTGATCGCAGCAGGCAATAATAATGCCGAAATCTTCCATAACTCCTCACTCTTTTACTAACTTTCCCAGCGACAAGCTATTGCTTTTACTCTGCGCAACCAACTCTATTTTTGAGTTTGGGTTTTTCGCAAGCTTAATACCCAAAATATTCGATCGCCCGTAGACAAAAACATCGCTAAAACCGCTCGGAATCACGGGGATAGTTGGCTTGTCAACCAATTGAGCCTGACTCCGCACTTTCGGGTTCAGCAACAGCAATTGCAACCGCACTTTCGGTTCTAGCAAATGACTCATCGACAGTAGATTTCCCAGACTCACTTCTGAAATGTCGCTGACAACCAGTGGTGTTACTGACTGATTGACAGTGCGACCAATTGCAGGATTTTCTGCACCCATTTCCTTCGTCCACCAAATCTCGGCTTGAGAACTGACCGCATTCGATAGCACCCCACCCGTTAACATTACAACTGTAACAACTTTCCACACCTGCGATTTCAGTCTCGGCAGGCGGGAATCGCTAATTTTAGTCGCTAACAGGTAAGCCACAGCTATTTGAATCCCGCAATAAGTAGGAAATAGGTAGCGAGCTTTAGTCGATCGTATCCCTCCGAATATAACATCTGGCAGCACGATCGCCAGTGCTGTCACCGCCATCATTGTCAAAACAAACAGCCAAACCTGTTTGCGTGTCTCAGAACACAGAGAATAAACTGCATATCCTACGATTGCCAATAAAATTAAATTCGCGATCGCAAACGGAATTAAATATATTGATGGAGAATCAGAATTCAGCCCAAAATCCCAAAAAAGGCGACCAATATTGCCTGCCCAATTTTTAACTAAAGATAGCCTGCTCGTTTCTAACTGAGCCCAACCAGTCGCCGCTACCGCCGCCCTTTTATTCACAAGTAGAATTATCAGCCAAGGTATGAAGGCTAGCAAAGATGCAGCACTTGCTGCTAAATAACCAATTACCTTTTTATTCAAACGAAAACCTTGACTTCCCAGCACGTAAATTCCGTGTCCGATCGTCACTAACACGCTAAACAAATGAGTATAAATTCCCAGAATAGTTGCGACGGCGTAAATGCTCCAACTCAGTTTAGTTTGCAGCCGCATTGCCCGCAGCAAAGAGGCACAAGCAAACAAAATCATCGCCGACCACAAACTGTAGGGACGCGCTTCTTGAGCGTAAAGCACGTGGAAGGGAGAAATTGCTACCAATCCCACAGCTATCCCTGCCACTTCAGGTCGCGGAAATAATTCTCGGCACAGCCAATACAAGCTAGGGAACGCCAGCAAACTCATCAAAGCTGAAAAACTTCTCGTCGCTGCGACAGAATCACCGAATACACTCACCCAATACTTGACTGTCAGAAAATAGAGCGGTGGCAGTTGAGGTTCTTCGATTGCCAAACTTTTCACCGTATCGCCCAATTTTTTTGTCTGATTGGAGCTTTGATATTTCATCAAATTTTTTGCCCCAACTAGCTGACCGTTACCGACTTCGCGCAGCACTTCTGTTTGTGTATATCCAGAAATCCGCAGCGAAGTAAATACTTCATCGTACCAGTAAAACTTTTTGTCAATATTGACGAAGCGAAAAAACACTCCCAATACTAACAAGACAACGATTAAAAACCGCAATCTATTTTTCATAAAAACTTAGATAGATACACCTCTTGACTGTCGTAGCATAGCATAAAATAGTTCCCTGCGATGACAAAAATATACAAGTTTTTTGCTGGCGTTTGTAGCCTTCGTTACTATTACTTATATGCTGGGAAGTCGAAGAGAATCAATTGATACTTTCTTCAGTCGGAGCGATCAGATATAGAACTAGATATAGGAAGCGCTGCGGTCTCCAGACCGCAGCGCCACAAAAGTATAATTACAACTCACACACACTTTGTCAGCTCGCAGACACTCAGGTAGATGCCGTTGGCAAATCTGAGGAAAACTTGTGTTAAGATATGACAATAGAGAAAACTATAGTAAGTTTCACACAACGACATCACAAAATTTACCACTTGTCAAGTGTGAAACACTACAAATATGCATCTATCTACCTCGATCCCTGTGTTTCCGAACTAATGCCGGAAAACAGTCCCCAAGGGTCGCGAGCTTTAAGATCGGGTTAAAAACCTTGACATAATTGGCTCGCAAAGGGTAAAAGAGTTACTGTGAAGGCAAGAAACCTTAAAAATTAGCAGTTGGGACTTGCTGCTCGAGCTTAATTGAGTGTGATGGTGTGAGGAACATGAACAAAACTTTTTGGAATTTACTGCTAGTATCTCCGGCAATTCTAGGATTATCGTCAGTCGCTTGTGCCGCAGCGATCGCTGTAGAGGCTCCAGCAACTGCTGAAGCAAACCAGCTAGCCACAGCTCAGCCATCTGAGTCAACAATTGCAGCATCAGTTGCAGAACCAGTCGCAGAACCAGTCGCAGCAGCGCCTACCACCTCGGATGCGATCGCCCTAAACAGTAGCGATTCGATCGTAGAGACAATCGAGGCGACGACAACTTCAGACCCCGCAGCCACAGTTCCGGTCTCCGGCGCTACCGCGACAGACGCTGAAAAACTGGCAAAAATCGAACCAGACACCAGCGCCCCAGCACTGCAAGCGACAAGCGAAATCAAACCAGTCGTAGAAGCAAGCGCACTCGCCCTCCCTGCGACAGCAACTGCACCCCTGGCTGCTACCAACACGGCAGAACCATCGCCCCAAACATCAGACTTGGCGGTGCAAAGCAGCCCGACTCAAACTTCCGAAAATACTCAACTGCCAACCGCCGCCAGCATCCCGGCCGCTAAGGTAGAAGTTGCTCAGACAGCACCCGCAGGAATGGGCGGTCCGATCGTCCCGGCTGCTCCCCAAGCACAGCCCACAGAACAGTCGGGAACGATGTCCCAAGTGACATCAGTCTCCCAACTCTCCGACGTGCGGCCCACAGACTGGGCATTCCAAGCCCTACAATCCCTAGTCGAGCGCTACGGTTGTATCGTAGGCTATCCCGACGGCACCTACCGTGGCAACCGCGCCCTGACTCGCTACGAATTTGCAGCAGGGGTAAACGCTTGCTTAGACCAAGTAACCAAGCTGATCGGCTCGGCAACAGCTAACTTTGTCACCAAAGAAGACTTAGCAGTTCTGCAACGCCTGCAAGAAGAATTTGCAGCCGAACTCGCCACCCTGCGCGGACGAGTAGACTCCCTCGAAGCCCGCACGGCAGAACTCGAAGCCAACCAATTCTCCACCACCACTCAGTTGAGGGGAGAAGTAGTCTTTCTCGCTAGCGACACCTTTGGAGATGGTGTCGGCCTTAACGACGACAAAACGTCTACCACCTTCGGCTACCGAGTGCGGTTAAACTTCGACACCAGTTTCACCGGTCGAGACTTGCTCAGAACGCGCTTGCAAGCTATTAACGTCCCCAGCTACGGTGCCGCTACGGCTACTGGCACCAACATGACTCGTCTGGGCCTTGACGGTTCAAGCGAAAACGCATTCACACTCGATAAGGTGATCTATCGCTTCCCAGTAGGCAATGCGACGGTCTGGTTAGGGCCAAAAGGATTGAATCTTGATGACATTCTGCCTATAACTACTCCCTTTGGAGATGGTGGTACTGGTTCTATCTCCAGGTTTGGACGTTACAACCCAGCAATCTTCCGGGGTCCCGAAGGAGCTGGTGCTGCTGTGAGTTACAACTTCGGCGCAGTGAGAGCCACAGTAGGCTATCTTGCTTCCGATGGCGACGCTCCGAATCCTGCAAATGGCAGAGGCGTTTTTGACGGTTCCTTCAGCGCGACCGGTCAGCTCAACTTTTCTCTGGGCAAAGCCTTTGACATTGGCGCGTCATACGTCCGGAAATACAATCGAGCCGGCGATGTAGCTGTGACGAGCAGTACCGGCAGTGCCTTAGCTAACCGTCCCTTCGGTCAATCAGCCACTGCGTCTGATAACTTTGGCGTGCAGGTTAACTTCAAACCGAGCAGCCGCTTTCAGCTTGGTGGTTGGTACGGTTACACCAAGGCTCACCAACTGCGGAACTCCGACAACGACGCTACCATTCAAAACGCTGCTATCACCTTGGCACTGCCAGATTTTGGGCGGCGCGGCAACCTCCTCGGCTTTGTCTTCGGAGTACCACCAAAAGTTACCGATAGCGATGTCAGAAGAACGAACGGAAGCCGAGCCAAAGATGGCGATACTTCTTACCACTTAGAAGGTTTTTACCGCTTCCAAGTCAACGATTTTATTTCGGTGACACCGGGCGTTTACGTGATTCTGAATCCAGAACACAACGACGACAACGACAATATCTGGGTGGGAGTCCTGCGTACTACCTTTAGTTTCTAAGGTTGGTCGATCGAGTTCCTGAAAATCTAGTTACAGCTAAAAGCGGCAGGCGACTGCCGCTTTTAGTTATTGGTTATTAGTTATTAGCGGTCATTAGTCATTAGTCGTTAGTGGCTCAACTGTCAACTGTCAACTGTCAACTGTCAAATGAATTTTGGCGACAAATCCCAAATACGGAAGTGTAGCCGTGTAGAAAGGTACTGCCACCAACGGGGCCGATTTCGCCGTTGCAGAAAAATCCACTCAGAGGGATGTTGTTGAAGTATTTGCCAAACAGTCGCGAGTCAAAGTTGGGTTCGCCGTAAAGCCCCTCGCCCCGTCCCAGACAAGAGAACATCAAGGCGCCGGCACTTCTCGATCGACCCCTGTCCTCGATCGATAACTGATAGCGCGAGAGCAGTATTTCCAGGTCTTCTGCGGAGGTACGGGCGTCCCGGAGGTGAAATTGAATCCGCTGTCCGGGACGGACTCGATCGCCGATCGCAATCGCTCCCACTTTTGGATCTACTCCCAACAGATTTCGGATTAAAAAATCTCCCGGCTCTAATCTCAGCTTAAATTCATCGCTCACTAAGCCCACAAATAGCGAATGCTGGGCTAATTCTCGGTCTTCTTCGCTCAAAGTTTGCACCAACTCTCGCAGGGATTCTAAGGGCGATCTCTGTGCCCCTGCGCTACCCGTATCGTCGGTTTGTTCTTCGAGTTTCAGCAAAATATTGCGTTCCCCTTCCGTTACTCGATACGGACGCCCGATCGGCCTACAACCTTGAGCGACGATCGTTTCCAAAACTATATTGCCACTCAAAGCCACCCCAACCGTCCCTTCTCGGTAAAGCCGATAGTTGCAGAACAGTGCCGCACCCCTAGTACCGTCACCGCCCGCCAGTCCCCCTACCTTCGGCGCGCCTTGATAGGCATAGTCTAGTCCTTGCAGCAGGTCGTTAATTTTTGCCGAAAAGGGATCGGCCAAGATGATGAACTGCGGTTTCTCCTCAGCCGGCACACCCAACAGATCCACCCACGTATCAGGGGGACTGTCCAAGTCCGGCAGTTGTTCTGCACTAACGTGAAAAGTTGTTACTTTCACTCCGGGTAAGCGAGCCAGACTCAAACTGACGGCTGGAGAACCCTCAGCTTCTTCCGTCACCCCACCTTGGTTGGTACCGATGACCCCTCCCCCGCCACAGCCAACGATCGCCGGAATCGGCAGCATTTCTGCTAGTAAAGGCATCAGCCGAGAATATTCGCTGGCAAAGGCTGACGAGATAAAGATTAGGCCTAAATCCGCCGGCCCTTCTAACGATCGCTCAGCTTGTTCTACAACCTCTTTGAGCGCTGATTCCAAAGAGGGACGGGTGGATAAGGTGCTGACCCATTGCATTTGGTTTTGAGCATACATCTGGCAAACTTCTCTTTGACATACTCACCGCACTTTTAGGGCGGTGATTTTTGACGCTTCACAGAGTGATGCTACTGTCGTAGTCTGACTCTCTCTCCACGTCTCTAAGCGAGTCGTGGCAATGCCCGACCCGACTTGTTAAACACTCTAACAGAAAGCCGTCCTCAAAGCGGTGCACTGAGCTTGCCGAAGTGGACGGGGTTTTCGACCCCATTTTTCCGATAAAAAAACTATCTTTCACGCTAGGCTAACCTGCATTGGCTCGTCGCAGAACGCTAATCATTTTGGCGATCGCTTCCCCATCCAACAATTCTTGTGTTAACATAAATTAACATTGGCGGCCCATAAATCCGTTGGTGTCAAATGTAAAATTGCCAAATCTTAAAAGATAAAGCTCTATACAGTTTGACACGCCTATTACGTGTAATGTTTTCATCACCAGTAAGGTCTGCTCGACCTAAAGTAACGCTTGTGGAGTAGAATGGGTCGTCCCCCTACGTAGAAGCAAGAAGTAGACTCCTAACTGTAAAATAGACAGTTACAAATAGATTCTACAGAGCAGCAGCAAAAAACCTTTCCTCTACTCTTGATAGGTGAATATGACAACAACACCCGCAGGCAACATCCAAGAAAAAATTGAAGAAGAACTCGAAAACGCTCGTACCGTCTGCGACTTGAGTGGCAGCACGTCTGGCGAATGCGCAGCCGCATGGGACGCAGTTGAAGAACTGCAAGCAGAAGCTTCCCACCAAAAGCAAGTCAAACCTAAGAATTCCTTTGAAAAATATTGCGACGACAATCCTGACGCTGCTGAGTGCCGCATCTATGACGAATAAAGCAGGTTGAACCTCAAGGTAAGGGCGAGATTTTTCCTCTATCCTTCTAAATCTGGTCAAAGTCAAGCAGCAACTGGAACATGAAGAGAGTGTACCAGTTGCTGATTTTTTGGCTTTTTTGTAGTAAAATTTTCCACAAATAAGTGAATTCCCCAAAGATGTTGAGTCTTTTACTGGCGGCCACGGGGCCTTGGTTTCAACCGTTAGTCTGGATGGATTATCGGTTGTCTGTGTTATTAACGGTTTCGATCCCGCTGGTAGTGCTGATTTGGGCTGTTGTTGAGAAAGCTGAGGCGATCGTCCGTTTGTCGATTATTTACTGGCGAGTGGCGAGTTTGCTGGCAATTACACTTTACCTGATGATTGCTGCGCTGCCTGTAAGCTTTGTGTCGTCGGCGATCGCCAGGGCTTTGATTCCTGCTGCTTTGTGGTTTTGGGTGGATTTGAATGAAGAAATTGCCGATCGTCCGCAGTCGTCTCTCAAGCTAGCTTTTACAGCTTGGCGGTGGGCGATTACTGTCTACAGCGTTTTGGGCGCTATTGCTCAAATTCCCTTCTTAAGTTGTGCCTTTAAATCTCCAGATCGGGTAATTGACGAGCAGTTTTGCCGCGTTTGGCTGGACCCGCCTTGGCTGTACAAGGAGATGTTTCACGCTACTACAAAGCCTCAAGTTTTGGGATTTTTAGCGATGGTAGGTTTAGCGATTTATGTAATTTACTTGTCCTATTTCGTGCTAATTCGACTGGGAAAACAGGGGCGATCGGCTACCGGACAATAAGAGAAATAACAGGGAAGAGGCAAGAGGCAAGAGGCAAGAGGCAAGATTTTTGATCCCAACTAAATTAAAACTCAAAACTATTCTACCCGGCTTCCAACTCATTCCTGGCTAACCCTTGGCCGCCCAAGGCAGTGGCAATCTCAAAGCTTAGAAAATAGGGAGTGCACCTACGAACAACTCAAATCGCAAAGAGAATAGCTGACGTGACAGTAATATTAATGGAAAAGGCTGTGATGGATAGCCAAGAGGCATACTTACAATGCTTAGAAAAACTAATTTGGGCAAGCGATCGACTTGATGCAGAAGTCGAACCAACTCAACTCGCTCAAATTGCCGAACTGATAGTTCAGCCGATGACTGGCGCGTGGCGATTTTTTCACACTCCCGAACACATTTTTGAGGTGGGGGGAAATGAAGATGCGATCGAAGTCTTGGCAGCCTTATTTCACGATATCGTCTACGTGCAAGTCGATCGCAGCATTAATTTTAACGTCAGCTACTACATTACTCCTGTTACCAAAGAGGTTAACCGACAGTTAGTCATTCGAGAGCAATCTGAGTTGCCTGTAGATGCCACGTTTGAGATGGTATTGATGTTATTTGGTTTTGTGCCAGGGGAAGTGCTAAATCCTTTCGGCGGACAAAACGAATTTCTGAGTGCTGTGGTGGCAGCAAAAGCTCTAGAATCATTTCTAAAACCCGACCAAATACTTGAAATTGCCGCCTGCATTGAATCAACAATTCCGTTTCGATCGACTGAATGGGGAGTAACCGCAAGCGACAGGTTGTACGATCGCATCCAAGCAATAAATAGCTTGTTTCACCTGAATTTGACAGACGATCGAATCCGGGAAAATATTAAAAAATGTGTCAGAATTGCGAATCGCGACGTGATTAGTTTTGCTCACGAAAGTTCGGCTCATTTTTTGGCCAACACTTGGAACTTATTGCCGGAAACAAATCATAATCTTACCGACTGCGGTTTTTACACGGTTCGAGACTACCGAGTAGCCTTGCTGAAGATGGAAGGCTTTATGAATTATCTCAATCCTGAGGTCATTTTTCGTCAATTTGAGGGATATCCAGACGATCGCACCTATCAGCGCTGGGAAAATAATGCTCGGAAAAATATCGAAGTCGCGAAGGTTTACTTGGGTTGCAAACTGGCTGCGATCGCTCTAATCGAAGCTCTTTCTTCCGGTTTGGGAGTTGATGTTTCTTTGGCAATGATGATGGGCGAACTACCCGATCGAGTTTCCAGAGGCGTGCGACTGGAAAGCTTTTTCCCAGAAGTCAAGAAACCATTAGAACCGAAAACAGCCTTAGAAATAGAAGTATTCAATTTATTAGAAGATGGGCGGGCTAAAAGCAGTTCCAATACCGATTTAGAAAACTCGCCACTGGCAGCGTTTGTAGTTAAAATTGTTGGCTTTGACGAGATGCGGTATCAGTGCGATCGGGCTAAAGATTTTTTTAAAGAAAATCTTTCCGCTGACGACTTTATTAACGACTTTAACCCGATTGTAACAGAAATTATCGTTGATTCAATTATTAAACTATTTGACAGTCGCAAGTCTACTATCAACCGCTACTACAATATTACTTCTCAGTTAAAGTCCAAGCCCCAGACCAATTTTCCGGGACGCCCTTTTCTATCAAATGGTTAACTCGTTCTAAATACAGTGCAGCCGTTTTGTCGTCGGGATTAACAGCTAATACTTGATGAAAAGAGGTTTTAGATGCCCTAAATTCATGACGGCGATAGTGTTCTAAACCCCGTTCAAAATCCAACTGAGTTTGCAATTTCAGTGCCCGCACTAACTCTGTTTCAGCGTCGAGGACTTCAAAGATAGAAATAGGTTTTTGCTTGCCTTTGACAATTACTCTATCTAAAAACCGAATTTGATATTGTTCTGGCTGACTCAAATTCTCTACAACTTTCTCAGAAATGATTAATGATACTCCGTAGAATTTGGTGAGACTTTCCAAACGAGAGGCTAAATTGACATTATCAGAAAAAGCATCTCCCTGCATTCTCGCTGCTTCCCCAACTATCCCCACCATCATGTGACCGAAATGCACTCCTACACCGACTTGAATCGGCTGATACCCGCTTTTTTCGCGATCGGCATTGTATTGTTGAACTTGTTGCTGTTTAGCAATTCCCCCTCGGAGTGCATCGTCAGCACCGTTAGGGAAAACTGCCATCATCCCATCTCCTAAATACTTGACAATAAAGCCATGATTCTCTCTAATTTTCGGACTAACTTCTCGTAAGTAGGCATTAACAAAGTCAAAGTTTTGTTGCGGAGTCATGGTTTCGGAAAGGGCAGTAAACGATCGAATGTCACTAAACATTACTGCCATTTTTTTACTGACGTGATTGCCTAATTGAATATCGACAATGCTTTCTTTTTTCAGAAATTCTAGGAATGAATCTGGGAAAAACCGACCGTAGGCACTGTTAGTTTTTGATAAGTTAATATGAGATTTAATTCTAGTCAGCAATTCATCTCTGGAGAAGGGTTTGGTGAGATAGTCATTAGCCCCGAATTGAAATCCTGTGATTAAGTCTGATACTTGATTTTTGGCAGTTAACATGACTACTGGTAACTCGTGAGAAGGATATTTCTCCCTGAGTTTGGCGCAGACTTCATAGCCAGACATTCGAGGCATCATGATGTCAAGAATTATTAAGTCAAAGTGCTGTCCGGTTTCAATAGCTGACAGTGCTTGTTCGCCATTGAGCGCCTGAAGGACACTATAATTTTGCAGAGAAAGGTGATTGTTTAAAACTTGTAAATTGATAGGATCGTCATCAACTATCAGGAGTCTAAAACTTTCATTTTCTGAAGGCGCAGAGTCTTGAGATATCTCAGGCAGTTTTTTAGGTAATTCACTGTAACCGATCTCTGGGATATTAACTGAGTTATTTGCTGATGAAACACCATTAGTTTTTGGTATTTTGATCTTTACTGGTTGTGGAGTTATAGCTGGTTCGAGTAACTGCACTTTTTCGGGCGAAATGGGTAGAGTAAATGTGAAGTGGGAACCGATACCAACTTCCGATACAGCATATATTTTACCGCCGTGGAGTTCGACAAATTGTTTGGATAGTGTTAAACCTAAACCCGTGCCTCCGTATTGCCGAATTGTGGAACCATCGCCTTGCTCGAAGGGTTCAAAAATGCGATCGATCAAGTCAGCCGGAATGCCAATTCCTGTATCGGAGACGGTAATAGCTATTTGGAACTCTGAGCTTGATTGAGAGCGATCTGGCATTGAGGACAGCTTATTTAACACTGACAATAAATAAGATGCTTCCCCATCTTTCGCGTGCGACTGATTGTGAAGGTTGACAATTTTTGCGGAAATTTCTACCGTACCGACTTCCGTGAACTTAATGGCATTTCCAATTAAGTTATATAAAATTTGTTGCAGCCGGTTTTCGTCTGCCCAAGCAAGAGGCAAATCTGGAGAAATATTATTAATTAACTGCAAGTTTTTTTGACTGACTAAAGATTGGCTAACAGCGAGTATGACCTCGACTATAGATCTAATTCCTACACTCCGAAGTTGCAAGTCTAGTTTGTTGTTTTTGAGTTTAGCGAAATCGAGAATGTTGTTGACAAGCTCGTTGAGTCGCCTGCCACTGCTGGCAATCATTGATAGATTGTGCAGTTGAATTTCTGATAAAGTTCCTGTTGCACCGTCAATCATTGATTCGGCAATTCCAATCATGCCATTGAGGGGAGTTCGCAATTCGTGGGAGGTGTTAGCCAAGAATTCGTCTTTGAGTTTGTCGAGTTCCTGCAATTTTTGATTTTGATTTTCGAGGGTGCTAAATGAGGTTTGCAGTTGAGATACCATGCTGTTGAAGGATTTGGCTAGCTGGCCTACTTCGTCGGTGCGATCGAATTCTAATGTTTGATGCTTTTCTCCTTTAGCAATATCTTTAGCTGCTTCGTTTAACTGAAGAATAGGGCGGGCGATCGATCGAGCCGTAAAAATGCCAATAATTATTGCTAATATTAGCGCGGCGATGCAAAGTAAAATAGTGGTGCGGTTGTTCCCATTAATTTGTTCCATGAAATCGTTTTCAGGAATTACTACCACTACCAACCAATCGAGTCCTATATCGTCTTTATACGACATAATATACACGAAATTAGACCGATCTTTAAGTTGAAATTGCAACTTTTGGGGCGGTTCTAGGAAGTTTAAATTGAAATTGCTAATTATATGTTTTGCTGCTGCCTGAGTTAAGGGATTGGTGCTGTCAACTGCTTGCAAACGCTGAAATTTGCCATCCGTGCCGGTAATGTAAGGTTTTTCGTTCGTCGAACTGCCCACTAAAGCGCCCGATCGCTCCATAATAAAGATTTGACCCGATCGACTAATCTCGATCGATCGCAGAAAGTTGCCGATTTGTCCCAAAACAATATCGACTGCGATAACTCCGCCAAATTCTCCTTGAGTGTCGTAAAAAGGCTGAGCGGCTGTAATCCCCAAATCTCCCTGAAAAAATGTATAAATTTCAGTCCATACTGGTCCTTGTGCTGCGGTTGCACTGAGATACCAAGGGCGAGTTCGCAAGTCGTAATTGGGTTCCAAACGCAATAACTTAGTTCGATCTCCTAAAGTATCTAAGGCATAAAAAGAACGCCGGGGAAAGTTTTCTGTGATTCTGGTAACTAATTGCCCCGAGTCATCTCGGTTAACTCCAATAAATTGACCTTCTTTAGTCCCTAAATAAATTTGGCGCACCGACGAAAATATTTTTACCTGCTGCCACAAATAACGTTCTGTTGTCGATAAATTTTCAGGTTGTAGATTTCCTAGTTGAGCTGCACCTGCGTTTAGCTGAGAGATTGTGTGAGGTTTTTCTAAGTAATTTGCGAGGTGTTCTTGAATGCGGCTGCTGATTTCACCTTGCAAATTGTCAGCAAGTTCAAGAACTGCTTTCTGACCGTTCTTGAAAGACAGATATCCAACTAAACTTACCACCGCGATAGTTTGCAGCACGAACGGCACTGTCAGTACCAAACGGAGGGGTACATTGCCAGATATTTTTGCGATCGATCTGCTGATAGTTTTTAATAACATATTATCGCCTGAGTTCTCGGAGCTGCTGAACTTGTTCGATCGTTCTCTCATTTCACAGATAATTGGTAATTAGTCGGGGCTAATTGCTAATCGCTAATTGTTCGTCAGTAAACCACCCTGCTATCGGCACTAAGCCTATAAATTGAAGTAACAATAATTGTCTCCTCCTCAAGAAGAGAAGTTAGTCAAAATACATTTTATCACCATAAAAAGTCATAAAATCGGACAAACTAAGATCGACTATATCAGTTGCGATCGCCAAACTGTCGGGACATAAATAGCTGCGTTCAAGCAAGATAAACATACATAAACATAGACGTTGTAGCTAAAGGAACGTCGATCGAGCTGTAGAAACTGTAGAGCAAGTTTTGCTAATCTGGCTGCTCAGTCTGATGGAACGATTAGTCCCGTAGAAGTCCAGTAGCGGGCAAAGCTACACCGATATACTATCCGATTCTGGCTATTTTGACACTCCCAGACCTCAAGGCGTGGAGATTTTTGTTACCCAAGGATGCCAAAGAATTTACCCTCTTGCTGCGCATCATAGGCAGTATGCCCTACGACTGCAAGTCCTCTAATTATAACTAATCTTGAGGCTGCAACCTCTCTGTCCATTGTGTAGCCACAATTCTAGCAAGTATGGGTACACTCGCTCAGCCTTCTGTCACTCATCTGAGCTACCCCAGACAAGCGTCACTCCAAAAAGCGACTGTTAAAGCACTTTCCCCCAAAGCTACAACTGGGGAATAGCAAGTCAAACAACTTGCAAACAACTACTCGATAATCAAACCATGCAAACCACAAATCCCATGCACGCTCAATTACCCCTGTGTTCTTCTTTGCCTACACTAGCACGCAACGATCAAGCCGCTCCAAATAAGGACGTGCGCTATCTTCAGCAATCCTTGACAAAGAACGGATATCCAGTAGCTATTGATGGACTATTTGGCAAAAAAACCGAACAAGCCGTCATCAATTTTCAAAAGCAAAAACGGATCGCTGCTGATGGTATTGTCGGCCCTCAAACTTGGAATCAATTAAAGGCTTGCGCTCCCGAACCGGGATGTTAAATCAAAGCCGATCGAGTCCGAGTGGCTAATATTTATTTGGAGTGCGATCGTCCCCAAGATCGATCCGATCGCACTCAAATGATAACCGATCGACCGGACTCAAACTCAACATTTTTTCTGCACTGATGTGCGTCCAATAACTTGCAAACAACTCATCGAGAATAAAACTATGCAAACCACAAATGTCACTCGCGTTGAATTACCTTCCTGCCGTTATTTTCCCGTACTGAAACGCAATGACGCCGTTACCCAAAATGAGGACGTGCGCTACCTCCAGCGACTATTGAATGCCAACGGTTATTCGGTAAATACTGATGGAGGATTTGGCTCGAAAACCGAACAAGCTGTCATCAATTTTCAAAATAGCAAACGCATCAAAGCTGACGGCGTTGTTGGCCCTCAAACTTGGAAGCAATTCGGCGTTTGTTCCACCATATTTTAAACAGGACTGACGCCTAGAAACTATCTGTAGGGTGCGCAATGCGCACCCAGCCCTTTTATTAGATTAAAGTTACTAATCAATCTAAAATTGCACGATGCTCTATTTCTCAGTCAAAGCTTCCACCCCCGACCACCCATCCGGTGTTCCATACATTCGATACCTGCGAGAGCGTTTGAAATACAGCATTGCTACCTTATCTTCAGGATTAATTTGTAAAATATTTTGAAATATTTTCTGTGATGCCACAAATTTTTGTTGGTAATACAAGTCTAAACCTTCTTGAAAAATTTCCAAAGTTTGCTGCTTGAGTTTCACGATTTCCTCTGTTTCTGTATCGTAAATTTCAAACACCGAAACAGCCAATGTTTTCCCTTTCACCGTCACTCGATCGACAAATCTGTATTTATATTGCTCTGGTTCAATTAGGCGATCGATGATTGATTCGCTAACAAGAATTCCCGAACCGTAAACCTTCGTCAATCCTTCCAAACGAGAGGCAAGATTCACAGCATCAGCAATCACTGTACTTTCCATCCGTTCTTGCTCGCCAATTGTACCTAACATCAAATTGCCCGCGTGTAAACCAATCCCGATCGCAATGGGAACTAATCCACTATTTTGCCGCTGCTGGTTGTAGAGATTTACTGCTTTTTGCATATCAATTGCTGCCCGAACAGCATCATCAGGACAAGTAGGAAACAGCGCCATAACTGCATCCCCAATGTATTTGTCAATAAAGCCGTGATTCTTTCTAATTTCAGGGCTAACTCTCCCTAAGTAGTTATTAATAAAAGCAAAATTTTCTGGCGGTGTCATTTGTTCTGAAAGCGCCGTAAAGGAGCGAATGTCACAAAACAGCACCGTCATGTTTTTTTCTTGATTTTCACCTAATTTCACTTCAATAATACTGGGCTTTTCTAGTAAATTCAAAAAGTCATGTGGCACAAATCTGCCGTAGGCTGCATTTAGTTTAGCAAGGCGAATTTGCGTGTTAATTCTTGCTAATAATTCCTTCTTGATAAAAGGTTTAGTTACATAATCGTTCGCTTCTAAGTTAAAAGCTTCTACTAAATCTGCTGTTTGATTTTTAGCCGTCAACATCAAAATCGGCAGTTCTAAAGGCGAGTATTTTTTGCGAATTTCTCGACACACTTCGTAACCTGTCATTCGTGGCATCATTACGTCAAGTAACATTAAGTCTGGCTTAAATCCCTCTGCAATCAGATTTAAGGCTTCTAATCCATTACTTGCTTGAGTTATGTCGTAGTTTTCTATGGAAAGACTATTAATTAGTACCTGAATATTAATGGGTTCATCATCAACTATTAAGATTTTAATTTTATCTGTTTCTAGCGATTCTCGATCAGAGATATGCCCAGGATTGATAACAGGTAGTTGTGCAGCTAATTGAGTAGTCAATGAATCTCGATCGCTCTCGATCAAACGCGACTGTCTGCTCCTAACTTCTGGCTGACTTTGAGATACTGGCAAAGTAAATGTAAATTGAGAACCGACACCTACAGTTGAAGATACCCAAATTTTGCCTCCGTGTAATTCAACTAATTGCTTAGCAACAGTTAAACCTAAACCCGTACCGCCGTATTCTCTACCAGTGGAACCGTCTGCTTGTTCAAAAGATTCAAAAATTTGCTCTAATTTATTTTCGGGGATGCCAATACCAGTGTCAGATACAGTAATGGCTAATTGGGAATTTGGCATGGACGAGCGTTCGTTGTCTGTTAGCAATTCTGCTGAAATTTCAACTGTGCCGACTTCGGTAAATTTAATCGCATTGCCGATTAAATTGTAAAGTATTTGTTCCAAACGATTTTCATCTGCTGCTATTGGTGGTAGATCCGGACTAATTGAGTTAATTAACTGTAATTTTTTTTGACCTACTAATGGTTGAGATAAGGTCAGAATTACATAGACAATTTCTCGCAATCCGACCGACTTAATTTGCAGTTCAATAGTTTTATGTTTGAGTTGCGAAAAATCTAGAATGTCGTTAATTAAAGTAGACAATCTTTTCCCCGAAGATGCAATCAAAGCTAAGTTAACATTAGTTTGTTCTGGGAGTTTTCCAGTAGCACCATCTATTAAAGATTCTGCAATGCCAATAATTCCGTTCAGTGGCGTGCGGAGTTCGTGGGAAGTATTGGCGAGAAATTCGTCTTTGAGTTTATCCAGTCGCTGCAATTCGCCATTTTTAGCTTCTAATGTGGTAAAAGACGCTTGCAGTTGTGTTGCCATACTATTAAAAGCTTTGGCAAGTATGCCCAATTCATCAGATCGATCGATCTTGACAGTTTGGTCAAATTGTCCTTCAGACAAAGCTATTGCTGCATCTTTCAGTTTTGAAATAGGTTTGACAATCCAGCGGGAAGTAATAATGCCTAAAACTGTTGCCATTCCCAAAGCTGCCAGACATAGCAACACAGTAGTGCGACTATTGGCGTCGATTTGTTCCATAAAGTCAGATTCGGGAACGATGACGACAATCAGCCAGTCTAAACCTTTGCCGTCTTGGAATGGCAGGACTTTTAAAAATTGTCGCTTACCGTTGATTTCAAAATTGAGTTGCTGCGAATTTCTAATTTTGCGCAAGTCTTGAAATTGAGTTGCTAAGTATTTGGCTGTAGCTTGAGTTACTACATCGCCGCTCTCTACAACTTTAAACAGTTCTCTTTTATCTTTTTGGGTGCGGAACGGTTTTTCCGGAGTGGAAGTGGCTAACAACGTGCCATTTCTTTCCATAATAAATATCTGTCCTGATTTGCCAATTTTGAGGCTGTTTAAAAAGCTGCCGAGACTGTCCAGACGCAAGGCAGAAACTAATACTCCTTCTAGTTTTTTTCGATCGTATACTGGTTGAATAGCACTAAGTATTAATGTTGGCTCTAGCAATGACACATAAACTGAACTCCAAGTTGCTTTGCCTGCTTTTGCTGCATCTGTGTAGGATGGGTGTTGCCGGATATCAAAGTTTTTGAAAGTGGCTGCTACTGTGGTACGATCGCCTGTATCGTTAGTCTTGAAAGAATAGAAATCAAAGCCAGTAGACGGGCCGGCAGCGTTTATCAATAAACTGCCGTTCGACATCTTTTCTCCGGTGCGATATTCTCCATCTTTGTTGCCGATCGATGTAAAATTAATATAAGGATATAACTGTACTTGTCGCCAGAGATATTTCTCCCAAGCTGACAAGTTTTTCATATTCACAAAACCCAGTTTCACAGAATCCAGTTTGCTGCGATTGATCAGATGTGGAGTTTGGACATAAGTTCTTAAATCCTGTTCGATGCGATTGCTAACTTCGCTCATCAATTGAGTGGCAACATCGTTAACAGCCTTTTGACCGTTCCTAAATGATAAATACCCCACCAGTCCTACTGCTGTAAATATTTGCAGGATAAAGGGAACTATGAGCACAGTTCGCAAGGTAACTTTTTGAGAAAATTTGGTAGCTAAACGGTTGAGAGAAAGAGTTGACATAGCAGTAATTTAGCTTGAAACAACCAGTCTGTACTCGTATCAAAGCTGCACCAACATCAAGTGCTCAAACACTTGTGTACTAAGTTAACTATAGAAGTTATCAGTAAAATCAGGTAACATGGTAATTGGTAATTAGTAATTGCTGGTAATTAGGACATGGAGCATGGGCATTGGGCATTGGTGATTGGTTAGTTATTAGAAAAACTACTAACAACTAACCAATCACAAATCAATCTTACCATTAGACATCTCCTAAAAAGCTAGTCTCGAACAGGCATCCTGCCTGTTCCACAAGAATTACGCCAGATGTCTATTCCCCACTCCCAAGTGTATCTCACCTAACTGAGAAAGGTTATAAATGTATTATGACTTAGACAAAGCCAGAAAAACAGGAAAGAAAGTCAGAAAAATTTGTGGCTAGCTGTTTTATACTATTTGCGATCCGTGTTTCACACAGTGAGATAAGCTATGGATGACTTGATGGCTCGTCGGTTGGAACAATACACTATAAAACGCCCTCAAGAAGTATTAATAGTCAAGGCTGAAATTGACGGCGAATCTAACAAAATTGTAATTTTTAAAGGCTTTTCTAGCTCCCTGACGGGAGCGACTGCTTTCGATCCAGATGTCCCTGTTTTGCCAGCAGGAGCAAAGATTGTTAGTATCGATCGCGTTGCTAGCCCCTACAATCCAGATAGCCCCCGCTATCTTCAGCAGGGGCTATCTTGGGAAACAATGGAGTCTCTATTATCAGAGTTGGGAATTTAGCAAAACAGAGCAAAACAGTAGAGATCCAACAATGTTGAGTCCCTACTGCAAAAGCCGTGTTCCTACCCGCGAGTGCTATAGCGTGCCGCCGGCAGCTTGAAAACGAGCGCGCGCGCGTTTGATAGCTTGTTTAGCTTGAATTTGCTCTTGGAGAGTGCCGCTAGTGGACTTTTCCAAACGAGCTTCTGCTTCGGTGTAAGCCTTGCGAGCAGCTTCTTTGTCAATTGTTTCGCCTTTTTCGGCGCCGTTGACCAGAATAGTAACTAGGTTTTCTTCGATTTCTGCAAAGCCACCCATCAGAGCAATGGCCACCCATTCCTTACCGGGACGGACGCGCATTACTCCGGTATCTAAAGCAGTCAACATCGGAGCGTGACCGGTCAAGATACCCAATTGGCCAGTCGTGCTTGGCAGAATTACTTCTTCGGCATTAGAATCCCAAACAGTTTTGTCTGGGGCAACTACACGCACAGTTAATGTCATAAATTGGGAATTGGTAATAGGGAATTGGTAATAGGGAATTGGTAATAGGGAATTGGTTATTTGTTAGTTCCAATAACTCATTAACCATTACCCATTACCCAATTCCCCCATTCCCCCCAAGGGGGGTGGGGGTGAGGGGGGGGGTTCCCCTTACCCATTTTTCTACTTGGCGTCAGCCTTCATTTTTTCAGCTTTTGCGATCGCCTCGGTAATGTCGCCCACAAGATAGAATGCTTGTTCGGGCAATTCGTCGAGTTCGCCAGACAAAATCATCTGGAAGCCCTTAATCGTATCTGCCAGCTTCACGTACTTACCAGGAGAACCGGTAAAGACTTCTGCCACAAAGAATGGCTGCGACAAGAAACGTTCGATTTTGCGAGCGCGAGATACTGTCAAGCGGTCATCTTCCGACAACTCGTCCAAGCCCAAAATCGCAATAATGTCTTGCAATTCCTTGTAACGTTGCAGCGTTGATTGTACTTGGCGGGCAACACCGTAGTGCTCTGCACCGACGACGCTAACTTGCAACATCGTAGAAGTAGAATCCAGAGGGTCAACCGCAGGATAAATACCCTTTGCAGCCAAGCCGCGAGACAACACAGTTGTAGCGTCCAAGTGAGCAAAAGTTGTAGCAGGTGCGGGGTCAGTCAAGTCATCCGCAGGTACGTAAACAGCTTGAACCGAAGTAATCGAACCCTCTGTGGTCGAAGTAATCCGTTCTTGCAAGTCGCCCATATCCGTACCGAGAGTCGGCTGATATCCCACAGCCGAAGGCATCCGACCCAAAAGAGCCGATACCTCAGAACCCGCTTGCACGAAGCGGAAGATGTTGTCAATAAATAGGAGAACGTCCTGCTTGCTGACATCGCGGAAGTATTCAGCCATTGCCAAAGCCGACAGGCCCACGCGCATCCGAGCACCAGGTGGCTCGTTCATTTGACCGTAAACCAAGGCGATTTTCGACTTGCTGCGGTCTTCTTCGTTAATAACCCCCGACTCGATCATTTCTTTGTAGAGGTCATTACCTTCGCGGGTACGCTCGCCCACCCCACCGAACACGGATACACCACCGTGAGCTTTGGCGATGTTGTTCACGAGTTCCATCATAATGACGGTTTTGCCGACACCAGCACCGCCGAACAGACCGATTTTGCCTCCACGACGGTAGGGGGCGAGGAGGTCAATCACTTTGATGCCTGTTTCAAACACCGAAGGTTTGGTTTCCAATTCGGTGAAAGCCGGAGCACTGCGGTGGATGGGCATACTTTCGGAAGTATTGACCGGGCCGAGGTTGTCTACGGGTTCGCCGATGACGTTAAAAATCCGGCCGAGAGTTGGGAGGCCGACGGGAACTTGAATCGATTCCCCGGTATCTACTACTTCCATACCGCGCACTAAGCCGTCGGTGGTACTCATAGAAACCGCACGTACTTGAGTGTCTCCCAGCAGTTGCTGAACTTCGCAGGTAACGGCAACGTCTTGACCTGCTTCGTTTTTGCCGGAGATAGTGAGAGCGTTATAGATTTGGGGCAGTTTGCCGCCGGGGAATTTTACGTCTACAACTGGCCCGATGATGCGGGTGATGTAGCCTACGTTCGTTTTTGTTGCGGTGGATACCATGAATAGTGCCTTTGTTAGGATTCTATTTTTCCGATGGTGGAAAAACTCTTAACATTTAGAAATGCTATTTCTCAGAGTATCACTGAACAGACTCAGTATTTAGATTTGTATGGGTTGTTTTCAAGTCATTTTTCTGGTTGCTGGGATCGCTTTTTTTTCGATCGAACCATGCCCAAAGCGCCGATGCCCAAGATAGTACCAAACAGTGTGACTGGTTCGGGGACTAACTCAGCCGTGACGCTGAAGTCTTCAAAGTCAAGGTCGTTTCCTCTGCCCCCGTCGTCGAAGGAGATTTTTGAACCCTGAGCCAGTTGGGCGATTGTCAGGGATGAAAATTGCTCTGGGCCATTACCGTCGTTGACGCTTGTAAATGAATTGTTAGAGCCGTAGTCGAGGTTAAAGTCGCCAAACACGGCTTGCTGACAGCCAGCCGCTAGACATTCGGTTCTGCGGAACTGGCTGTTGGTGGCAAACCATTCTGGGCTGTTCATGAAAGTGCTCGACGAAACGTACTGCTCGAATTGTTTGCCACTGCCGCTGTCGCTCCATAGCAGGAGGGCGTAAACTTGATCCTGCAAAAATGTGAAGGTTTGGGTTTTAGAGCCGTTGTTCGAGGCGACTGAATTGCCGAAGGTTCCCTTCCATTCATCGGCTGGGCCGTTATCTGAGGTTTTATATTCGTAAAACTGTCTAGATATGTTGCTGTAGCCATTTACTCCCGTCTCGGATTGGGCTACCCATAAGCTGGATTGGTATGCTCCCTGAGATCGATCGAATGTAAAGTTGATACTGGTATCTTGATCGAACTGAATGCCATCTGTCCCAAACATAAAAGCTCGGACTGGCGTGCAGATGCTGAGAAAAATTGTCGCTGCTAAGCTAGCAACAGTAAATGATGTTTTTTTGACTAACGTTAAGGTAGTCATAACCCTGATTCCTCCAAAAAAGTTGTTACGTAGTTAAGGTTGGGAATGGTTGCAGCAAACTGAACTAAAGTCAGGCGATCGTCATCCTACTACTATTGTTAGCAGGACGATCACCTTACTTCACAAGTGACTCTAAAAAGCGGTATTAGCTAATGTGTGTCTTTGAATAAATGACTTTTTACTGCTTTCAGAGTTTTCAGTGACACCAGACTCCCACACTGGTTCTTCCGTACTTAGCACACTAAGTACGGAAGAACCTATAATTAACAGCGCTTTGGGATTGACAAATGATGTGAAATTTCGTACCGCAGGCGGAAATATTTCCTTTGGAGGTGCGATCGATAATAACAATATTAATCCCCGAAACTTAACTTTGGACTCCGGTAGCGGCAACATCAATTTCAACTGTTAAGGCGATTGCTTCAATTACAGCAGGACAAATTAACTCCAGCGGTATAGTTGGAAATGGCGGTAATGTTTTCTTAGATCCGATCGGCGATATTCAAGGATTTGCTAGAGGACACGGCAGTGCCGTTTCCCTACGCCGGAATGGTATAGAGGACACGGCAGTGCCGTTTCCCTACGCCGGATTAATTGTAGGGACACGGGGCACTCGCCGTGTCCCGATTTCGGGTAATATTAATTCCGATGCAACCGGAATTGATATTAATCATTCAAAAACAACCCTAAAACGATATCAGTCTGGTGCAACCGGATTGGAGATCATGATTATTTTGGGGTAGGGAAACGGCATTGCCGTGTCCAGAGGGACAAGATTGGGATCTTTCGTCCCTCTTTTTAAGGGGAGCCACTTGCGTGGATGCGAGGGGGATCGAGATATGTGCAACGACCCATTAAATTGGTATCAGATAACCCAAATAAACATTGCAAACAAAAACAGAATACTCATATCCCCAACTTCTTCAAGAAGTCGGGTATCTAACAGAAGAGTATTTTACCTTTTTATTGCTGGCATATTTTCACAGTGGGAAGTCTTTGCTAAGTTCCATATTTTAATCACAAATCTGTTGATTCAACAATCATTTCAAACTAATAGAAACTCAAGGGTTCATCCGTCTCAGATTAGGTGCCGCAGTTCCATAATTGACTCGACAACCGATGTTGAACAAACTTGCACTGCACTCAAGAGGGACAATCTGCTGGTCGAGGAGAGAACTGCAACTGACATACTGGTCGTCGTTAGTATCTCTTACCATACATTCGATCGGCTTGGCACCCGATCGCGCTGACCAACTTTTCATACCGACAACGGCAATTATATGCTGCCAGTAGAAAGCAAATAGCAAAAATGCAAACAGTGCAGCAACTGCTAATCCTGCTTTCAACTTCCAACTACTCAGGAAGTTTCCTAAAGAATTTTTCACGTTTTCCACCCCAGAAATTGAGCTTTCGGTAGTTATTTCTGGAGTTGGCAAATTTGTTTTTGTTTGTTCTGCTGGAATTTCTGACATAATGTATCTCCTATGATTGCTGGGACTTGACTAAGCTGGCAGTTACGATCGAGCATTCTTACAAATTATAGCCGAAGCAAGAGGGAAGATCGGTGCGAGCGTCCCCGCTCGCTACCCAACTCGCGAGCGGGGACGCTCGCACTACATAATAGGGATGCTACCGGATTTGATATTATTCCTTTTGAGGTATTGCATAATTTTCGATTTCATACATTGCATCGGGCATTGGGCATTGAGCATTGGGCATCGGGCATCGGGCATTGTTAACTGTTGACTGTTAACTTCTGACGAATAATCAATGACTAATGACTAATGACTTCTTCCTGTGGCTATAGCATTGACAATAACTCAGATTCTGAAAGTAGATTTATTCCTAAAGATTGAGCTTTTTCCAACTTAGAACCCGCATCTTCTCCCACAACTACATAGTCAGTTTTAGCACTTACAGAATTTGTAACTTTTCCTCCCGCTTTTTGAATAAAATCTTTAGCTTCATCTCGTTTCAGACTTGGCAGAGTTCCGGTAATTACAAATGTTTTGCCCGCTAACGGTAAACTTGTCTCTTCTAAATTACGACTTCTGACTTCTGACTTTAATTGCAATTCAGCAGTTTTCAACCGTTCAATTAAACTTTGATTAGCCGGAACTTGAAACCACTGATAAACAGATTGAGCAATTTCCGGCCCGATGCCATAAACGCCTTCAATAGATGCCGACGATGCTGTGGCTAACTCTTTCACATTTTTAAACCTTTCTGTCAGCAACTGAGCATTGACACTACCGACATGGCGAATTCCTAAAGCATACAACACCCGCGACCAAGGTTGAGTTTTAGAATTTGCGATCGCCCCCACCAATTTTTGAGCAGATTTTTGACCCATTCGCTCCAAATTCATCAATCTTTCCGCAGTCAAATCGTATAAATCGGCCGCAGAATTTACCAACTTGCTATCAACCATCTGCTGCACCAACTTTTCCCCAACACCGTTAATATCGAGAGCATCCCGACTGCAAAAATGAATTAGCGAACCTCTTAAAATTGCCGGACAAGATGTATTAATACAGCGAGTAACCGCCTCGCCCTTTTCCCGAACTACTGGCTGTTGGCATTCGGGACAGCAACTAGGCATTTGAAAAAATTGAGCATTATTGGGCCGAAGTTCTGGTAAAACTCGCACAACTTCTGGTATAATCTCCCCAGCTTTTCTGATAATAACAGTATCGCCAATATGGAGATTTAGAGCCGAAATGCGATCGCCATTGTGCAGCGAAGCCCGCGAAACCGTTGTTCCCGCCAACTGCACCGGTTTGAGTTCTGCTACAGGTGTCAAAGCTCCTGTTCTGCCTACTTGGACTGTTACTGCTTCCACAATTGTAGGCACTTCTTGCGCCGGATACTTAAGGGCGATCGCCCAACGAGGGAACCTCTGAGTAAAACCCAATTGTTGTTGCAGCATAACTGAATTAATCTTAACAACAACCCCATCCGTCATGTAAGGCAAATTCCGCCGTTCAGTATCCCAAAATTCGTAATATTCTCGAACCTCATCTAAAGAATAGCAAAGTTTGCGATTCGGATTCACCTTAAACCCGATTTTTTGCAACAAATCTAAAGATTCCCATTGCGTTTCAATATTCTCCTTCTCCTCTTTCCCGGAGGGCGGGCACGGGGGCATCGCCCCTACATTTTCCTCGTTCCCAGGGTCTGCCTGGAAACACAGATCCAGAGGCTCCGGCTCGTTTTTATTCCCTCTTTTACCCTCATCAAAATGCAGAGTATAAGCAAAGAAATCTAAGCGTCGCTTATCGACTATTTTAGAATCCAATTGTCGCAGCGTACCCGCCGCCGCATTGCGAGGATTAGCAAATAGTTGTTCCCCTGCTTTTTCCCGTTCCCGATTAATTTCCTCAAACACAGCCAAGGACAAAAAAGCCTCTCCGCGCACTTCCAAAATAGGCGGTGGATTATCTAAATTTAGCTTCAGAGGAATCGATCGAATTGTCTTGACATTTTGAGTGATTTCCTCTCCAGCAATGCCGTCTCCCCGCGTCGCACCCCTGACTAAAACCCCATTTTCATAGGTTAATGCTAAAGCAGAACCATCAATTTTTAACTCGCAAACATAGGAAACCCCCCGCAGATCCCCCTTGGTAAGGGGGGGAGTAATTTGATTGTTTTCTCCCTTGGTAACGAGAGAACTAATTCTCTCTTGTTCCCCTTGATAAGGGGGGGTTAGGGGGGGTGCATTTCGCTGCCAGCGTTCCTGCCATTTAGCAAATTCTGCAATATCGAAAGCATTTTCCAAACTGTAGAGAGGAATATTGTGCTTGACGCTAGAAAATTGAGTAGCCGGCTTTTCTCCCACCCGCTGAGTCGGACTTTCTGGCGTTATTAGTTCAGGATAATCCGATTCTAATTCTTGCAAATCGTGATAAAGGCGATCGTACACCTCATCTGCCATCATCGGTGCATCCAAAACATAATAAGCATAGCTAGCTTCCTGTAGCTGCTGCCTCAATTGTTGAATTCGCTGCTCGATTTCAAATGTCATATCGATTTTAGAGTTGAGAGCCTAAATCTGTATATTAGCTCAAAAAAATTAGCCAGCAACTACGAAACAATAATTATTTCTCATTCTGACTAATATTTTTGTAGTGTCCAATTTTTACCGTTAATTCCTCACAGATTTAGGTCAGAAAAATCGCTAAATTTCTTATCTCCAGAGCGTGCAGTTTGAAAATTGTCGCCATTGTTTTCGTCATGGGAGTTGCCGTTAGCACGAGACTTGCTAAATTCTTGAGCATTCGGCTTGGTAAAAGCCAGCGGTTCAGCGTGTTCGACCTGAAAGACATTAGCGTAGAGGTTGGCAATAATCTGTTTGCCTCCTTGAGTTAATTCCAAATAGTTGAGAGCCGCCGGAATGTAGGGAAAAACTCCGTTCCAGTAAAACTTGGCGTAATTTTGCCGCAAATCTCCAGGAGATTTGTAGCCTAAGATTTTATTAGTGCCGACTTCTTCAAATTCGTAGAACAAAGCACTAATTTTTCGCAGGTAATTGGGATCGCTCAATTGACCAATTAAATCTGCTGCCCGCGCGAGTCCAGAATAATTATTTCTGTCTTGATGACTTTCGCTAGCAGGAACTGGGAAACGAGTCAATTCAATATTCCGCTTGACTTGTTCGGCATCAATTAATGTGTGGCCGCCGAAACGTTCGTCAATTACGAGTTTGCCTCGATCGACATGATAAGGAGTTAGACTAGCAGAAGTTGCGCCAATGGCGACAGAGACCATGCCCCCGTCAATCCCCGTAGCGTAGAGTCCTACAGCTTCTTGGTCTTGACGGCACACACCTTTGACGTAGCCGATATCGTGGCACAGTAGCGATATCAGGTAGTGCAGCCAATCTTCCGGCGACACTCCTCCCTCGCGAATGTGCTTACCCCGGAGAATCTCTTGTCCCACCAGGGCTACTAGCATCGTGTGTTCTACATTGTGGTATAGAGCATCACAATTAGCGATATTTTCCAGAGCCATAGTGCCGGCCCAGGCAATAATTTCTGGGTAGTCAGGCTTGTATTTGCCGTAGGTGCGACGGTAGCCGGCTTGTAGCTCTTGAACGAAGGCGTCAATCAGGATAGCAGTTGCATTGAACATGATAAATTCTCCCACTCAGATTTTAGTTACTAACTAGATCGAACATATTTAACAGGATTGCAAAAATTATTAATCGGGATTTCTGTAGATTTGACCGGATGGGGTTGGATTTTAAATGAAATGTAGGTTGGTAAGACCCAAAAATTGATTTAGGGCTATGCTTTCCACAATAACCTAAATTCAACCAGATCGGTACTCCGATCGATGGTGGGTAATTGACCAGAAACAGATCGACTTTTTTACATTAAATATTAATGAAACAATTTAGACTGTTGAAGCGACTAATTATGAAAAGTCCTGGGTGTTAAAGTATATGAAGTGTCTGTTTCCAAGTTTCTCTGCTACTGTCTGTCGCACTCTCCCCAATCGCGCCTTAAAACATCTAGGATTGTTGGCATTTACTGCTGTTTGCACGGCAGCACCCGCTTTCGGAGCCGAGCGAATTTACGTAACTTACGGGCCGCTAGAAGTATCGGTGCCGATCGAATCTCTGGCTCTCTTCGCCGAAACAGGCAAAATTGACTCCAACTTGGACGGTTTTGCTCAGTACGCCAAAAAAGAACAGCTAGCTCAGATTCAGCTCGCCCTGCAAGCTAGGGCTGAAATCAAGGCCGTGACGATCGCCCAATTCCTCTACACGCCTCAAGGAGAAGTGCTGTTGGAACGCTTGGGCCGAATAATTCAAACCAAAGCTCGACAGCCCGGATTTTATGCGATCCGAGCCGCCCTAATTTTAGCAGCAGCAGATCCAGAAGGCTTGACAGCGATCAACGTGCTGCGGAAATTCCCAACCTACGGCATCAGAATTGACATCGCCCGCAGCTTGGGTGTTGCTAACGAGCTTACAACACTAATCAACCGTTCCAATCGGGCGATCGCAGGAATCGTTAAGTTGTCGGAAGCTGAAGCTGCTGCCACTCCCGCAATTCCTGATGGCGAAATGCTACAGCCCCAGCTACCGGGCCCGTATACTTGGAAAAAATCATCGATAACTCTGACGAGTCCAAATCGCGATCGCACGTTTCCGGTCGATATTTATCTACCCAATGGTAGTCCCCGCCCCGCTCCTGTGGTGGTAATTTCCCACGGTTTGGGTTCCGATCGCATTTCCTTCGAGTATCTAGCCAAACACTTAGCCTCCTACGGCTTTGCTGTCGCCGTCCCCGAACATCCAGGTAGCAACGCCCAACAAATCCAAGACTTAATCACAGGTAGGGCTAGAGACGTATCAGAACCAGCAGAATTTGTCGATCGTCCCCTCGACATCAAAGACCTGCTCGATTATCTAACAAAACTTTCTGCAACTAATCCAGCGTACCGAGGACAGCTCGACTTGCAGCGAGTCGGCGTCATCGGCCAATCTTTCGGCGGCTACACGGCTTTAGCCTTAGGCGGTGCAGAGATTAATTTTGGACAGCTAGACAAAGACTGCCGACTAGAAAACGAGTCTTGGAACATCTCGCTGCTGTTGCAGTGTCGCGCCCGCGGTCTGAATCGCAGCCAGTACAATTTCGGTGATCCGCGCGTCAAAGCTGCGATCGCCATCAACCCTATTATTAGCAGCATTTTGGGAGAAACAAACCTCAGCAAAATCCAAATCCCAGTGATGGTGATCGCAGGTAGTGCCGATACCGTCGCCCCGGCTTTGCTGGAACAAATTCAACCTTTCACTTGGCTGACATCGGCGAATAAATATCTGGTCATGATGAACAACGGCACTCACTTTTCGACGATCGACCAATCCCCTCAAAGCGTTTTTCGTCCACCGACTGCTGCGATTGGGCCGGAACCTGCTTTAGCTCGTCGCTACGTCAATGGACTCAGCCTCGCTTTCATGAAAAGCTATTTGAACAACGAGTCACAATTCCGCCCGTATTTGGAGCCTGTCTACGCTCAAACCATCTCGCGAGACTCCTTGGGCCTGAGAATATTGCGATCGCTCACTCCGGTTCAATTGCAACAGTTACTCACCTCTTCTCCACAGCCGAGTCGCCCCGCCTCTCCACCCCCAATCCCTGAAGCTCAGCCGGCTCCGGCTCGTCCGTAAGCTATAGCAGTTGACAGTTATGGTACCCGAATCAAACCGTCGATCGATCGCGGATTTTAGACTCCATTCATGAGGTTATTGATGTCCGGCGCCGATGTGACGGTTGCTATACCTGGGGAATCCGGAATCGGACATGGGAAGTTCTGTCTCAAGCCCCCTCGAATCGATCGGTGGGGTCATATCATGTCCGCTCCAATGACCACAATAAGATGAGTTAGTGAGGAAGAAGAGTCCCGATCGTCGAAGGACTCTTCTTCCTCACTACGAACCTTATTTCTAAGGCCAAAGGAGTATTGTATTCCAGACACTGTTTTAAGAAACTACTAATGGAAATTGGCGATCGGGCAGTAGCGTAGGGTCGCTAATTATTTACTACAAAAAGCTAACAGCTTATTAAACTTAAAGTCCCCTTGCGGGGAAGTCCGAGTAACTGTCAAAAATAATCTGACTATTACGCAGCATTGTTACGGAAGCTAGTTTCCGTCCCCGTGAGGGGAATTTGACTATCTATTAAGGTTGCACTTAAAAAACTGTTGCTTCTAAACGCTAGTAACATATACCAATTTTTTTCAAAAGTCAAGACTGTAAAAGTTTGAAGCTTGATTTTTAATCGTTCGATCAACGGTTGAGTAGTTGTTTGACTATTTGCAGATTGTCAAAAGATTTGTCAACATCCGTCTTTTTATACCTACTATAATGAACCCTAGCATTAGTTCTTATAGTTGTTAAATATCGCGCTATTTGACTTTCATTTTTCAGATTCTTATAAGCCTTCTCCAAATTTCGGTCTTGCCGAGTTACAGCAATATCACGAACGTAATCAAACAGGCGATCGTGTGGCGATGAGGAGCCTTGATATTTTTGTTCTAGATCCTCTCCCTGAACCTTGGCATAAGCTGCTACGCAGTGTAGAGCTGAGTAGAAACACATTGTCACTGCCCAATCAGGATAAGTATCTCTGATATTAAGTGCCGCCTCTTCGTTATACTTAGCTTGTTCGCGATGGGACTGTTCGCTCGGCATAAAAATCAACAGCTACTTTCTAGTTTGTTCAGTAATTTCATTAAATTCAGACCACCTCGATTTCACTTGATTGTAGTAGCTTTTAGAACTTGACAAACTTATTCCTGAAAGAGCAACTACTTTAGCCCCGTTTGGGATTCTGAAAAACTTCTCTACGACTTTTTCGTCAAAGTACCATTTTTCATTGGTTTTATCCCGCAAACCCCATTCACAATCAATTACTAAATCTTGGATTTTGTCCCAAGTTTCATCATCTAACTCTGTTTCAGGGTGCAGTTCTAATTCAAACTCAATCCAGTGAATGTCTTCCGCTCTAGGAACTACGGCTCTAACTTTCGCTACACCGTTCACTTTTGCTAATTCCTGCACTAATTCCTGTACTTCAACAGGAGCAGTAGGGGACTTAAATGACTGCTTTGGTTTCAGAGTAGAAGTAAACGGTTCATATACTTTCCAACTTTCTTGCTTCGAGGTTGAGCTTTGAATTTCTGCTCTTAAGTTTGGGATTACTCTCATTGTCTATTCCTGCAAAAATTCATTGAGACGATCTCTTAGAAATTCGGCTTTTTGCCTGGTGAATGCAAAACTGCCTACCAAATTTTTGGTCTGTGTTGACTCCGAATCTTCAGCATTAAAAGGACTATCTGATAACATTCCTGCTATTAATATCCCATCGCTCTCGTCAATAGCTATTACTACACCAGTCACCAGATAAACTTTATTTTTTTCAACATCATTCATTTGTGTCATCCTTGGGTACTATTTTATAGTAAATAATCACAATTTTTTGAGTTTTGTTTACAACTAGGAACTGGCTGTATTCATGTGGGCAGTTCCTAGTTTCTAGGCAAACGCTAGCTTACACAATGGGCTGCTTTTAGGAGCTAATTATTTAAGCTTCGTTTTTTTCTGTTAGGCTACAAGTCGGTATTCGGACATCTGTGACGAGACAGAGTAGCCGGGAACAGCCTTTCCCAAGAAAACTGTATAGCAAGCTACACAATATCCCTGCTTGACTTTTTTTTGAGCGGACTCGGAACGGTTCAATGCTGAGTAATAGTCAGATTGGTTAGTTAGAGATACTTTGGGCTTAAGCATTTGCGGTTTCTCCAGAAAGGACTAAAGTTTTTAAGAGTCTTATTTTGACTATTTTAAACTCTTTTATAACTAATTTGTAACCCTGTTGTAACAATACTTCGGACAGTTTTTGATTACCAACAGCAAAATAAGGGTTTCATGCCGATTCGGCAATCAAGCTGTCAACGGAGAATCAAGGGTTTCAGACTACGACGATCTAAAAACTGTCCCGACCATTTTTGTAATTGGTGAAGGTTGGTAAATTTAATGGCTAGATCAGTCCACACATTTAACGCTTTTCATACTCCCATCTTCCTTGATGGCTACAATTTTGACTTGGACAGACTGTCCTTCTTGGAGAGAACTAGCTTTTTTAGGCTCTTTTTCCGTCAGCTTGATAGTTCCCAGAATTTCATAAGTTACCTTATTTCCTTTTACGGCAATAACGGTAGCTGCCAATTTTTGACCAATTGCAAACTTTTGAGACTGCATAATTTGAGCTATTTCTGCTTTTCGCCCTGACTCCGCTACGGGGACAGCAATTTCCTCAATTGGCCCAGCTTCTCTGTAATATTTCATCAGACGTGCTGACCAACCTAAAATTTCTAGCATCTTCTGGGGATTAGTTTGTTCGCTTTGAAGATACTCGCTGCAAGCTTGATCAATACTCCAGTAATAGTCAGATGTTTTCTTGCTGTGACCGATTTGTCGGCCACTACTGACTAAGGTTTTCAAGTATTTGAAAAATCTTGCTCCTGCATTAGGCTCATTGACAGAAGCGCGAAGATAGGCGATCGCCTTTCCCAATTCATTGACATCGGTTTGTTCTTTGACCAGAGTTTGCGCGATCGCGTGGGCAATTCCCCACTGGTGTTCGGTCAAAGATTCTGTGACTAATTCAGTATTCGACATCTTTAATACATTCCTGTGGGCGGTTCGCGATCGGTGGGATATTTTAAGACTTCAGCCAGTTGTTGCAATTGAGTTGCTTGCACTAAACTCGAATGAGCTGCTTGAATATTTTTCTGCATAAATTGTTGCAATTTTGTGCCAGTCA
>JAAUPI010000261.1 GCA_012035135.1 Microcoleus sp. CSU_2_2 | reverse complement strand
TTACCCCCTTTATAATGAGCAGGAGCGTAGGGTGCGTCGCCACGAATAATTCTTGCGCTTAAACCGAGATTAAACGAGCGACGCACCATACAATTTATAACGGGGATGAATCAGCCGGATTTGGTATAAATATAGATTTGGGCGACGGATATGCAATAATAATGATTATCATTCTCTGGAAACTCCAGTTCCTATGTCATCCGCAAATAACGTCGAGTCCGCCATTCCCACTCCAAACACTCAAAATCCCTCCCCCATCACCATCCGTCCCCGCCGCCTCCGCCGTACACCAGCTTTGCGGCGCATGGTACGGGAAAATCATCTGACAGTTGACGACCTCATCTATCCGATGTTTGTGATGGAAGGAGAGGGGCAAAAAGTTGAGATTGCTTCGATGCCGGGGTGTTATCGCTATTCCTTGGATTTATTGCTAAAAGAAATAGCCGAATGTTGGGAGTTAGGAATCAATGCGATCGCCCTTTTCCCAGTAATCTCAGAAACCAAAAAAGATGACACTGCCACCGAAAGCTACAACCCCGAAGGATTGGTTCAGAAAACAGTCACATCTATCAAACAAAACATTCCAGAAATAGTAGTAATTACCGATGTAGCCCTCGATCCATTCACCAGTCACGGACACGACGGTTTAGTTGACGAAAGTGGCCGAATTCTCAACGATCCAACTGTTGAAGTTTTAGTAAAAATGGCAGTTTCTCAAGCCGCGGCAGGTGCAGATATGGTAGCGCCTTCCGACATGATGGACGGCAGAATCGGTGCAATTCGCAAAGCCTTAGATGCAGGGGGATACATCGATACGGCAATCCTGGCTTATTCAGCAAAATATGCCTCAGCCTATTACGGCCCGTTCCGCGATGCCCTCGATTCTGCTCCGAAATTTGGAGACAAAAAGACTTATCAAATGGATGCAGCCAATGCTAGGGAAGCACTGAAAGAAGTTGCTTTGGATATAGCAGAAGGTGCAGATATTGTGATGGTAAAACCAGCTTTGGCTTATCTCGATATTATCTGCCAAGTGCGGGAAGCAACTAATTTGCCTGTTGCTGCTTATAATGTTAGCGGCGAATACGCGATGGTAAAAGCTGCTGCACAGTTAGGTTGGATTGATGAAAAGCGGATAATTTTGGAGACTTTGACGAGTATCAAACGGGCTGGTGCTGATTTGATTTTGACTTATTTTGCTAAGGAAGTTGCTTTGATGTTGAAATAAGGCAATTTTTTTAAGTGCTGATTAACGCAGATGAGCTTACCCCGGAGACTCCACCGCCTGTGATCTCAAATCGGGTAGCATCGGAATGATTAATATTACCAAAATCAGGACACGGCAGTGCCGTTTCCCTACAATTCATCGGGGTAGGGACACCGCACCGCCGTGTCCTCGGTTACTATCGAATTGATATGATGCCCGATCGCGCTTGGCATTTGAGTGTCAACTATAGCAAAATATTATTAATAACTAGATGCTAACACTTGATTCTCATGAGCCATCTGGAGTCGTGCCTACAACTGCACGGTGGGCGATCGTCTTCGAGGGCTGCGCTAACGCAGTTGAGAATCTCGACTGGATAGCCGATCGAACAACTTATACTCTCTACAACGCAGACACCAATATAGTCCTGCTCTGAAACATCTCTGACATCACCCGCAAAGGTTTCAAGCTTAGCCGTCCATAGTAACTGGGATTACAAAGATTTATCATCCGCTCTTGCCTAGAAGAGAGGAAAATCAGTAAATTTCCTAAATTTAGTTGACATAAATTATCAATTATCTTAAACTGTACATCATAATAATCCAAAGTAGCGATCGTGCTAAACCTAAATGCTATGACTCTTTCAACCTACACTCCAGCCTTGTACCCCCATTTGAGACAGCAAACTTTCACCTGCCGTCAGTTAATTCCCATGCCCTTTAACGGCTTACTGCGAATTGAACGGGGAGCCGTCCGAACCGTGACTTGGAGCGAACAGGGAACACCAATAACCCTGGGATATTGGGGAGTTGGGGACGTACTCGGTCAGTCGTTGTCAGGTGTTCAACCTTATCAAATTGAGTGTAAGACTCATGTAGAAGTTAGTTATATTCCTCAAAATTTGTGCTATCAATCCTTAGATGAAGTTTTCAAACACCTTCAGGAAACTCAAGAATTTTTTTGCATTGTTCGGGGTGAATGTCTGCGCGATCGACTGTTGCAACTATTAGCTTGGTTGGGACAAAAGTTTGGTAGAGAAGTAGAACAAGGAAGGTTAATCGATTTGAAATTAACTCACCAAGAGATTTCAGAGGCGATGGGAATTACGCGGATTACGGTGACGCGACTGATGTGTCGGTTGGAGAAGGAGGGAATTATCGATCGCACCCGGCCTCAATACATTGTTTTAACTTCGTGTTAACTTCACGTTTTTGACATTTCTGAAAATTTATTATATTTACATTGAAATCAGGTTGCCCAGTCCTCTTCGAGAGGACTTTGGTTATTAGACAGGGAATTGATTAAGAGTCGGACTACCGGGTGGACGAGAGGATTTGGCGGACTCACAGCTTAAGTTGACACCAATGAGCTCTTGGAGCGTCCTCCTACGATGATTTTGGGGTAGGAACACGGCTCTTGGAGTGTCCTCGGATCGCGACAACAGATTAGAGAATCTTTGCGATCTTTTTGTCAAATATAAGATTTTTTGGGGTTCAGCTTATTGACATCAAGTTTCAACTATAATAGGATTACATATAGATAAATGAAAAAACTGCTCCCGTAGCAAAAGAGCAGCATTAACAAATATTGCTATCAGGTTGTATAGTTTGGCGCGTATATCTTGTGGCTGAAATAGCTACATAGATTTATCTTGGCGCGGATGTTTGGAATTTGAGTCAATCTCAACCTTAAAGCTCGATCGAGGCTGTACCGATCGAGGTCGGATTTGCAGCGACAAGCTTGCTATCCTGCTGTGCATTGAACCAATTAATTAATGAGAAATATTCTTATTAACTGAATTGCTATGCCCGAAAGTCGCTTCGATCGTCTTCTCACCCTAAACTCAACAATAGGTATCTAATATGACCTCTCCCGTATCTCTATTTAACGAAAGCGTCTATCGTGCTTTTTACAACGATCTCGATGCCGTTATTCCCAGTCAATATCCCAAGGGAATCGACCACTTCCAGGCTGTAGGTCGATTCTTCGGACCCAATAAAAAAGAAGGGTTCTTCACAGGCGACTCCGGTAACAACACCATCACCGGATTTGGAGATGATATGGATATCTACGGCGTTGCTCTCACCGCAACATTTACACCAGGATCGGGCGCTAGTGGCCCAGCCATTTTCACTCCAGGCAGTTTCGGTGTTGGCGAACGCGATACGCTGGTGGGACGAAATAGTCCGTCTTATGAAGATGGTTTTTTCCTTAGTGTTCCCAATGGTTCCTACAGCCGCACAGGCGCAAGTACCGGGATGACGTTTGGCACCAGTTCTCGTTTATATGTAGGACAGGGAAATCAAGACTTTGCTCGCATCGTCAACTTCAATCCAGAATATGACTACGTTTCCCTTTCTGGTCCGCCGAAAGACTACATCTACAAATATCAAACCGATCCTAAAGCACCAGGCGGATACAGCCTCAAAATCTACACCAAAGCTGAAAACGATCTAGTTGGTATTGTTGAAGGAATTAACGACGTACAACCTCGAAATTTCTTGAAAGATAACTCATTCCGTCTCAGCGGTCGAGTTCCAGCACGGGGATTCAACGATGCGGTATACGACTCACTCAACAAAGTTTCTGGCGGATTGAATCATTACGTAACGACTGGGCAATCCAGTGACAAAATTGGTGTATTTTCAGGTGCGCCCAAGGGTTCTCCCACCACAAATAGTAGCGATCCAGCTAATGGAAACGACACCTTGATTGCTTATGGGGCTAACAACAACAAGACCATTCTTTCAGGTGTAGGCTTATCGATCGATTCTGCAACTGGCAAAATTGCTGTAGAATCTGGTGCGGGTACAAACCAAGTTGATGTTTTAATCGGTGCGCCCGGTAGAGATGAATTTTGGTTGGGGGCTAGCGACGATATCATCGTTCCTGCTCAATCTTTTTATGTTGGTGGTGGTAGCGCTGACTATGCCACGATTCAGAACTATCAAACACGAGATGTAGTGATTTTAGCTGGAGCTAAGGCTGACTATACATTTACGGCAAATGGTAGCAATTTTGAGATTAGCAAAGGTGGCGACCTCATCGGCATTGTCCAAGGAGTGACGGGTATGGGTCCCACGAGAGTTCTGGGGAATGGGACTTTTTCTGTGAAGTTCAATGCTTAGCAATTGTCGATCGAGATCTTAATTAATCTCATTCTTCTAGCCTAATCTTGTATGATTTAGGCTAGATATTTTGCTGTCTATGCTAGGACTTGAATCGATCGTCGCTCGCTAATTTGAGAGATTAAATAATGCCTGTTCCACAAGAAAACTCATTCCTTGTGGAACAGGCAAGATGCCTGTTCTTGACAATGGTGCAAGATCTGAGTTTCAACTAATTTAAGTCGTCGCAAATGCCTTCAGCAGATAAGCACGAGTTCCCGTTTGGGTCGCGCCCTTGGCATCTGTGTACGTGTAAGTCCCATAAGCAGAAATATCACCAAAGTTATTGATGCCACTAGCACGAGTCAAAGTCACCTTGGAACCGTTAAAGCTTGGATTCGTCGTCACCAGACTGTTCAAATCTTTGATAGTACCGTTGTTCCAAACAAAAGCGCGGTCTTGACGGACTGAATCCTGGGAGTAGCCGACTACCTGACCGAATTGGTTAATGCCAGCAGTTTGACCGGTTGCACCGCCAAAGCTGCCGAGGTTGATTTTTTGACCGTCTTGCCACAGGAATGGCGAACTTGTGGCTGTGGCGCCCGTGCCACCAGCAGTCCAACCGATGACTTGACCGGCATCGTTGATGTCGCGGGCAATCGCTCCTTCTGCCCCAAAATTGCCGAGATCGGTGAGTTGGTATTTACCATCTGCGCCTTTTTCCCATAGCGCGGCAGTATTGACGGTTTTGTCGTTGAGTCCGTCGCTGTCGATTTGTCCAACAATTACACCTTTATTGTTAATTCCATTTGCGGTACCGGTGTCACCGCCTAAATCCGGTAGCGGGTTGATGAAACCCTGGTCTACAGAAAACGGGCGGGTGCGAGCGGGGGTTGTTCCGCTAGACGGTTGGTAGATGTGGCGACCAGCGATTTGGTTTTGGTTGTTGATGTCGAAGAAGTAGGTTTCAACACCTGGCAAGTCGGTGATTTGTAGCTCGTATTCGCCATCAGCCCCCTTTTGCCACAGCAAGCCGCGGTCTGTGGCTCGACCGGCAATTTCATCGCTGGTACCAGCGATCGAACCTAAATCGTTGATGGCCGCAGTAAAGCCACCTCCACCCCGCTGAGTAACGCTTTCTCCGGTGAGGAGGCCGCCGCCATTTTTCACGCCGGTGCTAGTCAATGGCTTGAACACCCCGTTTTCCCAAATAAATCCTTGGTTGCGGAAACCCGTGCCACTTACTTCGGTGGTTTGGGAACGACCAACTATCTGTCCTTGGTCATTAATGGCATTAGCTTGGGTGGCATTGCCTGTGGGAGCGATCGCACCTAGGTCAATCGCCTGGTAGCGGTACAGGGGGATGTCGGCGGAAATCAAAGCTTTTTGTACTCCCGTAGCTACGTCTTTGATGGTTGCCAATAAGTCATCTCCGGCTTTGACGAGGGTGTTGCCCAGTTCGGTGACAAGGGAGATGGATTTGCCGACGAGGCTGCCACCTAAGCGCAGTTTATCTGCGATCGCATTAAATCCAAATACCGTAACAGAGCCTTCGCCAGCTTCGAGAATAATTTGATCGTTGCCATTGCCGACAGAAACTGCATCATTGCCAGTTCCTGGTTTGATGAAGTTATTGCCATCACCTGCGTTGATATTGTCATCGCCGGCACCGGTGTAGATTTGGTCGTCGCCACCACCTGCGGTGACGAAATCGTTGCCACTACCTGTGACGACGCGGTTGTTGCCTTTGCCGGCAAAGACGCGGTTGTTGCCTTCTGAGGCATTGATGATGTCGTTGCCTGCTTCGGCGTAGATGGTATCGTCGCCAGGGCTGCCGGTGATAATTTTATGGCCTTCGCCAGCAAAGATTGTGGTTGCAGCTTCTCCGACATTAATAATGTCTTTACCTTCGCCCGCAAAAAGAGTACCGCTGCCGTCGCCTGTTATGAGGCTGTCATCATTTTGGACATTAATTGTCTGGCTGGCGCTTCTTTCTGCATTCAGGCTACTTGGTGAGCCGATCGACTTTGAAAGCAGAGCATTCAACTGTGATAAATTGCTGGATATTCCCAAGTCTGCCAGTGCGGTATTCGGGAACAGAGGAGATGTTGTATTCGAGGATGTATTCAGGACGTTATCGGGAACCATTTGGAACTCCTTTGAGATTTGGGTTTGAATCGTATTTGAGCGCGTGTAGAACTACACCCTGAAGTCAGACTTTGGGAGCCTTATTGATGCTAAAATATCGAAAAAATCTGACGATAATTCAGTCGATTTATTGAAAAATCAACAATAATTTACCTGGAATATTTTTGTCGGTAAGTTGACCGGAAAATTCTCAGTCCACAACACAGAAATCTTGCCTGTGCTAGGCGGACTCAAAATCCGATCGCCACAAGTGACAACCTATTTGATTAAGTAACCGGACACTATATAAACCAGGGCAAACGCATCTAACTTATAAGTTTTCCTGCAAGCGCATTTTTTAGCTTTCACCAGCGCTATCTGCGGCTCGAGCTATGTCAATGTCAGAAAGTAATGTCGATCGATAGATCGCAAGCAGCCCTTTCTCTAACACGCTCAGATTATCGAAGAAGGGAACTCTTAACAGGCAACGGGCAACAGTTTCCTGTTCCCAATCGGAGTATAAAACCCCATCTTCTATAAGTTGTTTGTTTGGGTTGGGGTTAAATCCCCATCCCTTTCTCAGTCTGTTGCCTGTTCACTATTGCCTCTTCCCTTTTATCTTCTAAGTCACAAGACCAGGAAAATCATGTATCTGCAATTACTTTGAAGTGTCTGACTTCAATTAATCTAGACGATGTAGATTGTAAAGCCTATTGCTAATTAAAGTCAACTAGCTGAAAA
>JAAUPI010000022.1 GCA_012035135.1 Microcoleus sp. CSU_2_2 | reverse complement strand
GCGGTGCCAAGAGAGCCCGCCCTTCTTATTGGGCGATAGTCTGTGTCCCCAACCCTCTTAGTTTGTGTCCAAATGCTTCACCCTCCCCCGCAGATCGATATCGATCGCGATCGCCTAATTTCTTTTTAGGAGATGTCTAATTTAAGATTGGAGATTGAGGATTGAGGAATTGTTAATTAATTGGTTAATATCTCAATCTCCCCATCTCCCCATCTCCCTCTCTCCCCCTCTCCCCCTCAATTAGGTTGCTAAGCGATCGACACAATGCTAACCCTGTCATAAGGCAATCTGTTAGTCTGCAAAACTTCCATGCCAATTTGCAGCGAATCCAAAGCCGGATTTTCCGCTAACACCTTTTGCGTCAAATTCTTATTCACAATTTCCCAGAAATCAGTTTCATTTGGGTAATTAGCCAAGAAATTGTCGATGCTTTGGTAAATCGGCACAAAGTCGGGATATTCGTCTTTGGTAATTCCGGGCTTATATTGATACTTGACATCAATATTTAGGTTGTTCAAACCCTGATGCTCGATCGAGTAATTAGCCAACTTGAAATCCCACGCTTCACCCAATTTACCATCTTGAGTACGAGTAACTGTACTGCTGCGATCGTAAGGTAATCGATTTGTCGGCAAAACATCAAAATTCACGGTGACAGACGACAATGCCGGATTGTCCGCCAGCACTTTTTCCGTCAAATTTTTATTAACTATTTCCCAAAAATCCGTTTCGTTTGGGTAATTAACCAACAGATTGTCAATGCCCTTGTAAATTGGGACAAAATCGGGATATTGGAAATTTTGAATTCCCTCTTGATATTTGTAATTAACATCAAAATTCAGGTTGTTTAACCCTTGATGGTTAATTGGATAATTTGCAACTGTAAAATTCCACTTTTCGGTTAATTTAGCATCTGAAGGAAAGAAAGCAATGCCGATCGAACGCTGCAACTTGCTATTGGGATCAACAAAAACAGGACTGGCAACTGTTCCAGGATTTGCAACTAATGGCAGCGGGTCGCCAGTCGTGCCATCATAACGCAAAACAGCGCCGACATTGCCAGCATTTTCACGGTTGTCAAAACCAACTGCAAACAAATTGCCGATCGGCGAAAATGCTAAACCACCAATAAAATTGCTGCTGGGGATAGTCTCAGTATAATTAGTAGATAAAACGTCTACTAATTCCCCAGATTTCAAATTATACCGCCTAATATCGTTAGCAAAATCGCTCACATAAATATCGCCATCAACAGGTCCGATCGCCATTCCCAAAAGACTCGTAAATCCAAAACTCCGAGGTGAAGGTTCCGGGGAAGCAAAAATACTAAACTGTGCGGTTTCCGGGTTATAACGGAGTACCTGACTGGCAAAATTTGCGCTAAAATCAGCTTGACCGTCGCGAGCAACACTCCCCTGTGTTGTCACGTACAAAAAGCCGTCAGGAGCAAACAGCAAACCATTAGGGCCATTCAATCCGCCGGCTTGCTGGTTCCCCGAAGCAAATACATCAATAAACTCTCCTGTTTTGCCATTGTAACGGAGAATTTTGTCAGTCAGAAAACTGCTGACATACAAATTACCATCAGGGCTAAAAGCTAAACCATAAGGACGAAATAGTCCGCCAGTTTCATCTGCCACCGTGTTCGGATTGTCGCCGACAAACTTGTCAATAAATGCACCAGTAATGCCATCGTACCGCAATACAGAAGATGCTGCTGCTTCTTGCGAATTTCCCGGCTTGTCGCCACTGGCAATGTAAATGTCAGACTTGCCGTCACCGTTGCCATCTGGGCCAAAAACAATCGTATCTGGATTCGACAAACCACCGCTGTCCGCAGTGATAAATTCCCCTAAAAAGTTGCCTGTATTGCCGTCAAATCGTATGACGTTATTTCCCCTGGTATTCCCGATCAGGAAAGTTCCCTGAGGGTTGCTGGGTTGAGTGCGGGTCACTTTGCTGGTACGGTTGTAAGGCAATGTTTGGCTGGGGAGAACCTTGAAATTAATGTCGATCGCCCCCAGTGCTGGATTTTCATTTAAGATGTTTTGGGTTAAGTTCTTATTGACTATTTCCCAAAAATCAGTTTCGTTCGGATAGTTGGTTAAAAAGTTGTCAATACTTTGGTAGATTGGCACAAAATCAGGATATTCTTCCTTGGTGATTCCCGGCTTGTACTGATAATTAATATCTAAATTGAGTTTGTTCAATCCTTGGTGATTAATGGCGTAATTCTGAAACGAGAAACTCCAATCTTCCGTGAGTTGGCCCGATCGACTACGGAAAACTGTACTTGCCCGATCGTAGGGCAACCGATCGGTCGGCAAAACTTCAAGTTGAATGGTAACATCTGTTAGTGCCGGATTTTCATCTAACACTTTTCGAGTCAGATTTTTGTTCAAAATTTCCCAAAAATCAGTTTCGTTCGGGTAGTTAACGAGAAAGTTATCAATACTTTTGTAAATTGGCACAAAATCGGGATATTCTGCTTGGGCAATTCCCGGCTTGTATTCGTAACCAACTTTGAGATTTAGCGTGTTTAAACCTTGGTGGTCGATCGTGTAATTATTGAAATCAAACAGCCAATTTTCCGCAGGCAATAGCGAAGCAGTTCGAGACTGCGATCGATCGAGATTTTCCCCCACATCCCCAACCACAAAATCCATCCCCGTAAGTTCGTCATGTTGAAGTTTGCCGGGGAGATATGACGGAGATTTTAGGCTATAATTAGATTTAAGATTATCTGCTTCTGGTTCCAGAATGCCGAAATTGGTAACACGATCGAAAAGGTCGATCGAACTTGCAGTGGCCGCAGCCCCAAAATCTGGTTTCTGAGTCAAATCGTAGCTAGAATCCAATAAACCGCTGGCATCGGCGACTGCCATTTGAGCCATCCGATTTAGTCGATCGAACTTACTGGCAAATAGGTCGGTAATTTTTGCGGAGATACCAGCAACCATTGGTCGATCGGCACTTTCCTCAAATAGTCTTACTGTATTCAACATCAGTTATTTTTTTTTAACTTCACAACCACAAATTAACTGTATTATATTAGACATCTCCTAAAAAGAATCTCTTGCTGTTCGATATATGTAGGGGGTAGGGGCGGTGCCAAGAGAGCCCGCCCTAACGGGCGACAGTCTGTGCCTCAAACCTGCTTAGTTTATGTCCAAATGCTTCACCCGACCCCACAGAATGCGATCGATCGCAATGGGCTAATTTCTTTTTAGGAGATGTCTACTGGCGATGTTCCCAACGTGGCGACGGCGGATGAGACGGGAAACCCCGAAGACGAATAAGACCGTCACTGATTCAAAGAAGTTGGCAGTCCCAACCTCAGCGAAGCAGGTTGGGGTACTTCACAATATACACTTAACCAGGCAAAGTTTGTTCCGGTCATTAGAAAAATTGGGTAGAAACCCCGCCCTTTAGCGATAGCGGAGGGCGGCTTTACAGGAGCGGGCGAAAGCCCGCCAGTATGCGCTGCTGACAGCACTAAAAATTTCACACAAATGTGAGAATGTGATAGAGGATGTCAATTACAGCCAGTTATGAGGAGAGTTGACCACCCGTGCTCCAACGCATCAAACAAGACTTAAAAAACGACCTGATCGCAGGTCTGCTGGTAGTGATCCCCTTAGCTACCACCATCTGGCTGACAATCACTGTTGCCAGTTGGGTCATCAATTTTCTCACCAAAATTCCCAAGCAGATCAACCCTTTTGACGGACTTCATCCGATTTTGGTGAATCTGCTGAATCTCTTAGTAGGGCTAGCTGTACCCCTGCTGAGCATTTTAGTCATCGGTCTTATGGCCCGCAACATCTTTGGGAAGTGGCTGCTAGACTTTGGCGAACGGCTGTTGCAAGCTATTCCGCTAGCAGGTTCAGTTTACAAAACCCTCAAACAACTGCTAGGAACCATCCTAAAGTCCAACGACAAATTTCGTCGGGTGGTATTAGTGGAGTATCCCCGGCGGGGAATCTGGACTTTAGCATTTGTGACCGGCACGATCGAAAGTAATGATATGCCACCTCACCTGACCGGCGAAACTCCGATCGGCGTTTTCATCCCCACCACTCCCAACCCCACCACCGGATGGTACGCTATTGTTCCGGAAGCAGATGTTGTCAATCTTTCCATGTCGATCGAAGATGCCTTTAAAGTCATCATCTCTGGCGGCATCGTCAACCCCAGCAACTCAGTTTCAGAAACTGCCGACAGCGCCACAGGTAAGAAACTCGAACCTTTGGTATCCGAGGCAAGATACCAGCCTGTACCTCTAGAAGAAGAGTAATGACGGGATTGCTATCGTTACATCTCCAGCATTGCACAGCTATGTAGAGAAATGTTCAGCGTAAATGAATCAGTATGTCAATGACAAATTCCTAAATCCCGAATTCCTATCTAAAAATTATGAAAAAAGCCCGTGAAACAGCACGCGAACTCGCACTCCTCGGCATCAGCCAACTACCAGCCAATCCCGAACTGTTAGAAGCCAAGAAGCTGCAAGATGTCATCCTAGCCGCCATCCGCACCCTGACTGTTGAAGTTCAAGAAGCCCTCTCAACCGCTGCAGCCGAAGTGCAGCGGGGTAGTGACAAACTCCTCGCCAGCGAAATTCGCGCCCCTGACGTGCAAAGTGCCAGAACAATGGTGCGCGAAGCTGTCGAACTTACCGAAACAGCCATTAACCGTCTTGCCGCAGCGATGGAGTTTCCAGAAATCATCCAGCTAGCTAACCAGCAGGATGTTCGCACCTATGCCTTACAAATCCTGACAAAAGTCAGTACAAACCGCCCTCAAATTGACGAATTGCTCAAAGAATCTCTTGTAGACTGGCAAATAGAACGGTTGCCTAGAATCGATCGAGACATCATGAGAATTGCGATCGCAGAAATCCTATTTCTCGGTTTACCCGAACAAGTCGGTGTCAATGAAGCCGTCCAACTAGCAAAACGCTACAGTGGCGACGAAGGACATCGATTCATCAACGGAGTGCTGCGTCGAGTAGTCGATAAAATTAATGCAGAAGTCAGTTGACAGTTCCAATTACCAATTACCAATTACCCATTACCCATTACCCATTACCCATTCCCAATTACCCATTCCCAATTACCCATTCCCAATTACCCATTCCCAATTACCCATTCCCAATTACCCATTACCCATCCCAATGGCTAATGACTAATGACTAATAACTAATAACTATATTCCCCATTTCCTTCTATGGTTTTTAATTGGTTTCGTCGTCAGTACAGTGAAAGCGGATCTTCTGAACAAGAGACACCACCAGAACAGCCCCAAGACTCCCCGGCAAAATCCGATCCGGTTGAGCCTGCAACAGATGCAGCCACATCTACCGCAGCAGAGCCAAACTCCCCCGCGGTAGCCGAAGATTATCTCAATTGGGCGAAAGCTGCTTATAAAAATATTCAAAAACAGCAAAAATCAGAAACAGCAGCTTCCGAAACAGCAGAAACTTCCGTTCCCGAAGCTGAAACAGCAGTTGCGATCGAACTTTCTGAAACTCCAGAAACCGCCATAAATGTTGAAATTGCAGCCGAACCTGCCACCCTCAACTCGGAAATTCTGGAAATTGCCGCACCACCAACTCTCGAAACAGCTACAGAACCGGAACCAATCACAGAAGTTGCAGAAATTCCGCAGCCAGTTTCCGAGTCACCAGAAATTGTCGCGCCTGTTGCTGAAAAAATAGAAGTTACAGCAGAGAATTTAGAGATTCCCGAACCTGCAACTCCCGTTTTGGAAACGGCTGCCACTGACGATGCTGAACCAGTGCCATTTTGGGCTAGAGCTCAGGCCGATCGAATGGAACGCATCGAACGGCTCAAAGAAACCGCAATCGAAGAACCAGAGGTAATTGCAGCAGCAGCGGCCAGAGCAGCAATCATCGAAGAACTTCCCGGTTTTGCCTTTGACGAAGGCTTCCTGTGGTCGTCGGAAATCTTGGCCAGTCAAGGCCGCCGTCCAGATCAAATATCTGTAGAAGAAATCACTTGGCTACAAAAACTGCGACAAGGTTTAGAAAGAACCCGTCGCAGCTTAATTAACCGACTCAAGGCGATCGTCGGTCAAGGCCCGCTGAATGAAGATGCAGTGGCAGAAATTGAAACTTTGCTGCTACAAGCCGATGTCGGAGTTGCAGCAACCGACATTATTATCAGTCGCCTCCAAGCAAAACTCAGAGAAGAAGTGCTGCCGCCAGAACAGGCTCTAGCCTACCTCAAAACCATTCTGCGCGATCTTCTCGACGCTCCCTGTGCCGAAACCGCCGTCGGTAATCCCGCTTACAGCCTGACATTTGCCCCAGAAAAAGAAACCTTTAATATCTGGTTGATCGTAGGAGTTAACGGCGCCGGCAAAACCACGACGATCGGCAAATTAGCCCACATTGCCCAAAAGTCCGGTTACAAAACTTTAATTGCTGCGGCCGATACTTTCCGGGCCGCCGCCGTGGAACAAGTGAAAGTTTGGGGTAGCCGCAGCGGTGTCGAAATTATTGCCAACCCAGGTAAAAATACCGATCCGGCTGCTGTCGTATTTGATGCGATCGCCTCCGCCCAAGCCAAAGGCACCGAACTCCTGATCGTAGACACCGCTGGCCGCCTGCAAAACAAAAAAAATCTGATGGATGAATTAAGCAAAATCCGTCGCATTATAGACAAAAAAGCTCCTGGCGCTACCGTAGAATCTCTACTGGTTTTGGATGCCACACTGGGGCAAAATGGTTTGCGACAGGCAGAAGTTTTCGCAGAATCTGCAAAATTGAGCGGAGTGGTATTGACAAAACTCGATGGTTCTGCTAAAGGTGGTGTTGCCCTAGCAGTAGTGCAACAACTGGCTCTGCCGATCCGGTTTATTGGAGTCGGGGAAAGTATCGAAGACCTGCGTCCATTTTCTAGTTACGAGTTTGTTGAAGCCCTACTCGATTTTAGATTCTAGATTTTTGATTTTTTGATTGAGAGCTATCTTTAGCTGTCCCAATTTCTGGGGCGGACATACGGGATCGTAATCTCAGGACTAAGACCAATTAAAATCCTTGAATCTAAAATCTCATCCAAAATCTAAAATCTAAAATTTGCCAGCCCCTGGATTCATCCATGGGGATAATCTAAAATCCAAAATCCAAAATCCAAAATTGAATGACTGCTGTGCCTTTGCCTCGCCCCTCACCTCAGCCTGCTGACCGCCCTTCCGGTCGCAATTCGATCGACGTGACGCCAGTCTTCGCACTCAAAGAACTAGTGGCACGCTTGCACCGATACCAGTACAACGTTCAAGATATGTTGAGTTCGCTGGGATTTGCCCTGCGAAGTTTTAACAATCTCAACCAATTTTTGGAGTTGGTTCCTTTAGTCGCGACTCGCGTTACCGACGCCGACGGGGGAGCCTTGGTGCTGTTCAAGGCCAACGGTCAAGTCAGATTTCAGCAGTTGCACTGTCAGGAAGGACGGCAGTGTCAAGATATGAAAAAAGCGCTGGAAATGGCAACGAGGCAAGTGACAGCAGGTGTCGGAATGACGGCAGAATTTATTTCAGAAACCTCTGGGCAAAGCTCTAATCTCGACATTCAAGTCAGTCGCTTTCTGGGGCCCGACGTTCACTTGTTTGGGGCGCCAATTTTGCTGAAGAATTTGGAACGGGGACGACTTTATGTTTTTAGCAGTGACCCGCAATATTTGTGGACTCCGGGCCGACAGAAGTTAGTCCGGCTAGTGGCAGATCAAACCGCAGTGGCGATCGCCAAAGACGAGCTTACTGCTAAGCTGGCAGAAAAAGAACGCTTAGACCGTGAATTAGAAATCGGAGCTGAAATTCAATTGCGACTGCTGCCCCGTAGTTGCCCGACAATTCCCGGCGTTGACGTGGCCGCCCGCTGCCAAACTGCTAGCAGAGTCGGCGGAGATTATTATGATTTTATTCCTGCTGACTATGACCCCATAGGCAAGGATAATGAGGGGGAAAACCCCCCATCCCTGATTCAAAATCTTAAGTCCAAAATCGACAAAGGTCGCTGGAGCATTGTGATCGGCGACGTGATGGGCAAAGGAGTGCCAGCGGGCCTGCTGATGACGATGACGCGGGGTATGCTGCGGGCAGAGGTATTGAACCGCCACTCGCCGTCGAGAATTTTGCAACATTTAAACCGGGTAATGCACGCGGATTTGGAAAATTCCCACCGTTTTGTAACTTTGTTTTATTCGGAGTACGACCCGAAAACTCGCGTTTTATCCTATAGTAATGCCGCTCACCACCCACCTTTGCTCTGGCAAGCAGCAACAAATTCTATCGAGCGGTTGGATACTTTAGAGGGAATGCTAATTGGCTTGGATGCAGATTCGCACTACCAAGAAGCACAAGTACAATTGCAGCCAGGAGATACTATTATTTATTACACAGACGGATTTACCGATGCTGCTAATCAAAGGGGCGATCGATTTGATGAAGAAAACTTGACCGCTGCTTTTCAGTGGGCTTGTCAAAATTATCAGAGTGCTGAAGAAATTTTGAGTTATTTGTTCGATCGCGTTCACCAATTTATCGGCATCGGCAACCGCAATGAAGATGACATGACCCTAGTTGTACTCAAAGTTACACCTGCTACAGGAGAAAATTACAATGATAGTTAATTTAATGCCGGAAATTACTGCTGGACTAACCGGGGCGATCGATTGGGACAGCGCAGCTCATTTGCTGGTGGTGAAGTCGCATTTAAGTTCGCCCATACTGGCTCAAGACTACGCAATTTTTACTAATTTCCAAAAAGCTTGGAACAATTTTGTTTCTACCGGTCAAATAGGAGCTTTTTTTATTGGTATGTTTATCGGCTGGTTCATTAAAGGGATTATGCCTTAAAGTTGTGGTTTGCACCCACTTATTGCATCAGGCAAAGGTAGATCGTAAAAGCTGTTGTGATTGATTAGCGATCGGAGCCGAACGGCCAAATCTAAAAAGTTTGTAGTCAGGACTTTAGTCATTTATTTCATCAGTTAATAGCAACGAATGTAGTCTTCACTACAAACGGTAGTAAGGATTAAAGTCTTTACTACAAAAAGGTTTTTTTAGCCTTTTGCAAAAAATATCGAGTTTTACCTTCACAAATGACAACACAACAAAAAACTTGGAGTCAAAGATTTGAATCGGCGCTGCATCCGGCGATCGCCAGATTTAATGCTAGCATTGGCTTTGACATTGAACTGATTGAGTACGATTTGGCTGGTTCGATCGCTCACGCTAAGATGCTGGCAAAAACGGGCATTATTTCAGCAGCAGAAGGCGAACAATTAGCCAATGGTTTGGAACAGATTGGTCGGGAATACCGCCAAGGACTTTTTGTACCGGGAGTTGATGCAGAAGATGTTCACTTTGCAGTAGAAAAGCGGCTGACGGAAATAGTTGGCGATGCAGGGAAAAAACTGCACACGGCTAGGTCCCGCAATGACCAAGCAGGTACGGATACTCGCTTGTATCTGCGCGATCGGATCACCCAAATTCGCTCCTCGTTACGAGAATTTCAAGCTGTTTTGCTTGACATTGCTCAGACTAATGTGGAAACTTTAATCCCCGGTTACACGCACTTGCAGCGCGCTCAGCCGATTAGTTTGGCTCATTACCTGTTAGCTTATTTTGAAATGGCCGATCGCGACTGGGAACGCCTCGGCGATATCTACAAGCGGGTAAATGTTTCGCCTCTCGGCTGTGGGGCTCTGGCGGGGACGACTTTCCCGATCGACCGACACTATACAGCAGAACTCTTGCAATTTGACAGCGTTTATGCTAACAGCTTAGATGGAGTGAGCGATCGAGATTTTGCGATCGAATTTCTCGCTGCTGCCGGCATAATTATGGTACACCTGAGCCGTTTGTCAGAAGAAATGATTCTGTGGGCGTCCCACGAATTTGGCTTTATTTCGCTCACAGATAGCTGCGCTACGGGTTCTAGCATCATGCCCCAGAAAAAGAATCCCGACGTACCAGAATTGGTGCGGGGCAAAGCGGGGCGAGTTTTCGGTCACTTGCAAGCCTTACTCGTAGTTGTGAAGGGACTGCCTTTGGCCTACAACAAAGATTTGCAAGAAGATAAAGAAGCTTTGTTTGACAGCGTAAAAACGGTACAAGCCTGCTTGGAGGCAATGACAATTTTGCTGCGGGAAGGAATCGCATTTAATGGCGATCGCCTCGCCGCGGCTGTCACAGAAGACTTTTCCAACGCTACAGACGTAGCAGATTACTTAGCCGCCAGAGGCGTTCCCTTCCGGGAAGCTTACAACCTCGTCGGCAAAGTCGTTAAAACCTGTCTCTCGGGGGGCAAACTCCTCAAAGATTTGACACTCCAGGAGTGGAAAGAATTGCACCCAGCCTTTGAGACAGATATTTACAGCGCGATCGCACCTCAGCAAGTAGTGGCGGCGCGCAATAGTTACGGGGGGACCGGATTTGAACAAGTGAGGAAATCACTGATTGCGGCGCGCGATCGGCTCGGCAATTAATCTTCAGCAGCAGCCATATCTTTGTCTCTGCCACCACCACTCATGGCGCCCATGCCGCCACCGTTACCGCCGTCAAATCGCCTTCTCTTGTTAGAGAACATATCTTGATTTCTGCGCTTGCGAAACTTGCGGGCGTATGCTTGATTTCGTTGTGCCTTCTCTTTCTTGAGATTGCGGCGCTTAGCCATTCTGACCTCACTAATAAACATTGACACTCCCCGGTCTAAAGACTCGGGGATTCTTAAGACTTTGCAGCCTGAATATCCCTATTGCTAGGGTTTCCGGGCGCAATCCTTTCACCAAAAATGGCGGTCTGCTATCCTAGCATTGCAACTAGCTCCTCGGTCGTAACTTTCCCCCAGTCCGGGGGTAGGTTTTAATGTCTTGTACTGACAAGTGACATCTTACCACGCCAAAACACGGTCTTAACATGATTCGGCATGATAGTCAATCAAGGCAGGACGAATCCTGCAACTGCCTTTCATCCCTGGAATAAAGTCGAGGGGGTTTTCAGGCTATTCTTTATAACTAATAGACATCTCCTATAATTAGGTTTTTGTCCAGATAGGGCAAGGCTTCCATATTATTTTTAGGAGATGTCTAATATTCCTGAATTCAGGAGATTATGCAACAGATAGCTTGTCTTAAAAAGCCGTCCTAGAAAGACGGGGCTTTGTACCCAATTTTTTGGTAACTTGTAGATCATAGCAGGCTCTATGCAAAGCCGAAAAAAAACTCGACACGCTCTTGACAAATACGACCGATGACCCTCAATCCTGGTGACTTAGCTCCTGAGATCGGCTTGCCCGACGCGTCCGGCAATCTGGTTAGCCTCGCAGATTTGCGAGGGCAACGCATCATACTTTACTTTTACCCTCGTGACAATACCCCGGGCTGTACTAAAGAAGCTTGCAGTTTTCGTGACATTTACTCAGAATATCGATCCCGTAATATAGCGGTGCTTGGTGTCAGCACCGATAACGCCCAATCTCATACCAAATTTGCAGCCAAATATCAGTTGCCTTTTCCCTTGCTGTGCGACTCAGATGCCAACGTGGCTAAAGCTTACGGCTGCTACGGACTAAAAAAATTTATGGGCAAAGAATTTATGGGTATTATTCGGATGACTTTCACGATCGACCCTGATGGTAGGATTGAAAAGGTCTACCACAAAATCAAACCAGAATCTCACCCAGCGGAGATTTTGGCAGACTTATCCGACCTTTCCTTTTAATTCTAAACGACAAAGTAAGATAGTCCAGAGCTGTGAGCTAGGGTGATTGAGTAAAAATCCTGCGATTTGACGTTTTTTTGTCGAAATAGCTTCTGAGTTCATCTTTTTACGTGACTTCTCCCGACGCTGACTCTACGAGTACAGCGCGGGGCTTCCCGCGAGTAAGCTAAAATTTTCTCTCTAAGGCTTTTGAGTTTATGCGTAGATCGTGGCAGTTTATCCAAACTGTACTGGGACTAATTTTTCGGCACCCCATTACGGGCACTAGCATCATTCCCGTATTGTCTGACGGGCGAATTGTTTTAATTCGCCGTCGCGACAACGGTCGCTGGGGACTGCCGGGAGGTATGGTGGATTGGGGGGAAAAAGTGACTGCAACAGTCCGGCGAGAATTAGCGGAGGAAACAGGACTCGAACTGGTAAAAATCCGCCGCTTGGTGGGGGTTTATTCGGCTCCCGATCGAGATCCTCGTCTTCACTCGATTTGTATCGTCGTAGAAGCAGAGGTGGAGGGGACGATGCAAGTTCAAGATACGCTGGAAATCAGCGAAGTTAAGGCTTTTTTGCCGACATCGCTCCCGGAGGAAGAGCTCAGCCACGATAATGGCAATCACTTGCAGGCTTATTTTCAAGGCCTGACAATATTGGACTGAAACGACGTGGCAATCTAATTCGATCGAAGTTAGGAATTCATTAGCCAGAGGAGTTGCAAGTGACGAGTTGAGAATTAATTTTTAATGTTTCTTTACTTTAATTTAACGCCTCTGAACATCAAATTAATTATCTTTTTATTGCTGAATATTTAACAGGATGTACTCACCGTTACGCAATTCTCGCGTCAAACTCTCTCTAGGGCAAATCTTTTGGCATGAAGTCGGTCAAGGCCCGAATTTGGTATTTTTGCACGGTTCTTGGCACGATAGCAGTCAGTGGCTGAGGACGATCGAACATTTGAGTTCTTATTTCCACTGCTTCGTACCAGATTTACTGGGGTTTGGCGAGTCGGAATACCCTAACATTCACTATTCGATCGACCTTGAAGTAGAATGTCTCGCCGAATACCTGAATACTTTAAAGCTGCAACAGGTTTATTTAATTGCTCATTCTTTGGGTGGCTGGGTAGCTGCTAGCTACGCGCTCAAATATCCCGATCGCATCAAGGGTTTGGTACTCTTAGCGCCAGAAGGAGTCCAAGCTGGAAATCTGCAACAGCGGTGGCAAATAGCTAGTTGGCTAGTAGCTAGACCCCCTGTCTTTTTCTGGCTGCTGCAAGCTATCTATCCAATTGCTAAGTTATTCGGTGGCAAAAAAAAGATTGAGGGACTGCTACATTTCAGAAATAGATTGATAGAGTCGGCAGTTGCCATACAATTGTTATTTAGACGAACGCGGGCAGAAATTATAGCAGAGTTAGTTGACGAGCGGTTGCCTTTGCTGACAGCGCCTGTGTTGCTTTTGCACGGCTCTCAAGATACGCCTGCGGCTGCTTCTCTGTGTCAATCTTATGCCGATCTGGCTCCTCATACCGAACTACAATCGATCGATCCGGGAAGTAGCAATTTACCAGAGGAAGTGCCGGAGCTTGTTGCTAAGTATATTAGGGATTTTGTTAAGTAAACTACCCGCCACTGGTTTATCTGCTCCTTTTTGAATTATTACTTTGCGATTCTTGGCGATTTCTCCTATATATTTTAATTTCCTTTTTTCTAATTTTTGGCACGGGGCCGAATTTTGCTACGCTCGATCGAGAAGCGACAACTCCTCTGCGTCCAGCGGTTAAGGATTTCTTGGGTTATGCGACTTCGCCTGAAGCACAAAAAGCGATGCTGGCGGGAAATTGAGGCTTTGCAAAAAATAGTCTGCCAGAATAAATTCTGTCGCTACACAAGCAAAGTCCGCCGGTGCGGACTTCTTCTTTAACCCACGTAGGTGGGTTTTGTTTGTGTAGGCGCGGTTTCCAACCGCCGAACTACTTGATCTGATAGGCTAATATTCGATGTAATTTAAAATCTCAGATTTTCTGTGAGTAAAAGTCGCGAACCTGTCGAGAGTTTAATTCTCTACTATTTATTCAAATGGTCAATTGTCAGCCCGATGCTGCACCTCTACTTTCGGGGCCGCATCTACGGTGCAGAAAATGTGCCAACTTCAGGGCCACTGGTAGTAGTCAGCAATCATGCTAGCGATTTTGACCCGCCGATATTGTCTAATTGCATGAGGCGTCCGGTGGCTTTTATGGCGAAGGAAGAGTTATTTAAAGTGCCTATTTTGAAGCAGGCAATTACCCTGTACGGTGCTTATCCTGTCAAACGCGAAAGTGCCGATCGCAGTGCAATTAGATCGGCTATTCAGTCTTTGGAAAATGGCTGGGCTACGGGTGTATTTTTGCAAGGAACTCGCACGCCTGATGGCAGAATTACTGAACCGAAACTAGGTGCTGCATTAATAGCTGCTAAAGCTAAAGCACCTCTGTTACCTGTTAGTTTATGGGGAACTCACGCGATTTCTGTCAAAGGTTTGATAGTGCCGCAATCGGTGCCCCTCACTATACGAATTGGTAAGGTAATTGATGCGCCAACTTCCTCGGATCGCGAGGAATTGGAAGCGCTGACTCAAAGATGTGCAACGGAGATTAATGCCATGCACGATTTAGGTCGGTGAACTACCCAACACCAAGTTGAATACAGCTATTGCGGCAATCGGACGCTCAGATTTCTGCTTTAGCAGCAGTTATACCAAATCCGGGTTTGTTACCCCCTTTATAATGAGCAGGAGCGTAGGGTGCGTCGCCACGAATAATTCTCGTGCTTAAACCGAGATTAAACGAGCGACGCACCATACAATTTATAACGGGGATGAATCAGCCGGATTTGGTATTACATATCCAGAGTCGTATTGTTGCAAGACGAAAGGAGAATCGGTATTAGTAAGGTGCGTCAGATCTATAAACCCTAAATAATGATTCGAGAAATTTAACTGACGCACCCTACAGCTCGATTTTCGCGTGCAAGTTGCGTCCAGGACTATATTTATCTGATTCTGGCTTGGTTGAAGTTCGCACCGGTATAACCGGTAGTCAACCACAAAATAGCTCTCGCCCCATCGCGAAGTGATTTTTCGACTGGTTCGGGGGCTCTACCTGAAGGAACGGCCACAGGCTTAAACCTAATACCTCGACTACCGAGAACAATCTCGCCAATAATTTTAGCTCGTCTCATATGATCGTCAGAGGTAATCAAATAGACGCTTTCGATTCCTCGATCGCGCAATTCATCTACCAGCGTCGTAAAATTTGTTACCGTATCCACAGCTCTGTAGTCTAAATGCACGCGATCGGACTCAATCCCGGCTTCAGAAAACACCCATTCTGCGAACTCTGGATTAGTGCCAGAAGACACCCAAATCGGCAACTGAGGATGCTTCTGAGCAAATTTGGCAGCAAACACCTCTCGCTCGATCGCCCCGCCTAGAACTAACAAAGCTTGCGGTCTTTGAAATTCGTTCTTGAGCTGCTGATAACCAAACCAAAACGCCGTCATAAGTGCTAATATCAGCCGAAAATTGGATGAATTAGTCAAACGCTTGTAGCGTCGCTTGTTTAAATTGATTCTTAACCACATCTAGACCTATAAAAATTTTTCGTAGCTAACACAGGAACCATAACAAAAAATACCGCATCTAGAACCCACTAACAGGAATTAAAAATTTATTTTCTTGGTCATTAGCAAATATGTAAAACAAAAGGGTAAGACTTGAGCTTTACCCTGATGCTTTTAACTATTCTTAATTTTTTAACGGGACTGGCCGGAGTCGAACCGGCGACCTAGCGCTTCAGATTTGTGTGAGTTTCCCCACTCTCTGGACTATACCTTCACCGTGGGCTTGCAGCCTTTAGGTGGTGGCCGTCTAGTCTCTAAACCTTCCTGATTCAATATAAGCGATCGCTCGATCGCTATGAACTCAGGCTTGGCTTGGTATTGCCTTAGAGTTATAGGAACCTATGAACTCTTTAGGTTTCACCGAATTTGACCACATTCACTCATGGAGTTTCGTCGCATGGTGCCCGATTCTTCAGGAGGCGCTTGCTCTATCCATCTGAGCCACAGCCCCAGTTGCTGAACCGTTACGATTATAGCAGCTTATGTCGATTTTGGATGTGCGATTTTGGATTTTGGATTTTTCAGGGCTTACGCAACTGGGATCATTAGTAGGGTGCGTCAGAGCCGAGACTCCGAGTAATTATCCTAGAAATACGACTGACGCACCATACAACTTACGCAACTGGGATCATTCGTAGGGTGCGTCAGATCCGAGACTCCGAGTAATTATCCTAAAAATACAACTGACGCACCATACAACCGTTTAATTACAGCAGATTTCACGTTTATGAAGTACACTCCGGGTGCTCTTGATTGCTGTAGAGAAACGGCACTGCCGTGTCCTCTATCTGCGAGTACCAATTTACCTGCAAAATGCTGTATTTCCGCAAGCTGCAAATCTTGAAGCCATGCAGGCAAAGCTTTCTGCTGCTGTGAGTTTCCCCGCACCGTAACACGCGCGCCGTCGCCAGGGGGTTATAGGGAGATGTCCGGGGGGAGAATTATTGCTGAAGGAGAGCTCTTCGTAGTATTTCCAATTATTTTTGACGCGCCAGCCGATTCGATCGCACAATTCTGTATATTCACTCCCTGCACTTTCCCAAACCTGCTGCTGCACGCTCAACCCAAACCGCCCGCTACTGTGATGTTGCCAAAGTTGGTCGATCGTGCGAAGGTCTGTACAAGGCAAATTGTCAATATCTGTCGGGCTCAACCAACCTTCCTCTTGCCTGAGAGCAATTTGCAGCAAGATTTCCCAAGTGTGTTCGTCTGCTTTGCGCCATTTTCCAGTTTCTAACAGCTTTGTCAGTTGCCGATAGTCCATTCCCACTTCAGACAGTGCGGGAGTTTGGTCAGGGATAGCACCTATTTTCTCTTCCAGTCGTAGTAGAGTGCTGCTAATGAGTTCTGGGTTTAGTTGTTCGAGACGGTATAAAACCCATTCTAGCTGAGATTGGAGGTAAGTGCGATCGATCGCACTTTGCTGCAATTGTGCTTGTAATTCATCAAATCGCACTGACCAATTTTGTCGATCGCGGGCAGATTCCCACATTTGTTTTGCCCATTGTAATCTAACTTGTTCTTTGTTTAAATAAGTTTTAGATAGTTTGGAACGCTGCGGCCAAGGCGTCAAATCCCAGCCACAAGTTGAGCAAAACTCTACGGTTTCTTTGATGTATTCAGTAGCACAAACCGGACAATTAGGCATATCAAATCTGTGGGAGAATCTAAACAGAACTTACGCACCACAACCAAAGAAACCGGGTTTTTTATTTTATCTATGGGTGACAACGAAAGATTTTCGTAAAAAACCCGGTTTCTAGCCACCGTGCGTAAATCTTATATAGAAACGGTTTGATTCCCTTACTATATAACTGTCAACTGCCTGCCCTGAGGGTAGTCGAAGGGTCAACTGTCCACTGTCCAGTGCTATACTTAGCAAGGCAAGCGAATCCGAAACAAACTGCCTTTGCCCAATTGAGATTGTACCTCGATTGTGCCGCGGTGAGCTTCCACAATTTGGCGGCAGAGATGCAGTCCCAAACCAGTACCCGATCGCTTGTGAGTTCCCGAACCAAATCTTTCAAATAACTTTGTTTGTTCGGCAGGTGAAATGCCAGCACCGGTGTCTTGAATTTCAATTATTACCCAAGCCAGCGGCTGGTTTTTGAAGCTAGTAAAAGCTGGAGAATTAGCAGCTTTTAAGCGGATGTCGATTGAGCCACTGTCGGTGAATTTAATCGCATTTCCGATTAAATTTGTCAACAAACGGTGCAATTCTAAACGATCGCCTGGATACTTAGCAATGGGCGCACTTTCTGCACTTTCTGTCAAGTCTAAATTCAGCAACAAACCTTTAGCATCGGCTAAGGAAGCAAGTTCTTGAACTACTTCATTTATCAGTTGTCGTAAATCAACCGCAGCGAAACTCAGGGATTTTCTGCCTGCTTCGTAGCGGTAGACTTCCAGTAGCATATTTACCATATCGATCAGGTTTTTGTTGCTGCGAACCATCGTGCCGAAAGCGTCGCGCATGGGAAGCGAGATTTCTCCCAAAGCTCCTTGTTGCATTAAAGTTAGCATTCGATCGGCCGCTACGAGGGGAGTACGCAAGTCATGAGCGAGTCGAGAGACAAAATCTTCTCGCTGAAGGGCAATGGAGTCTCGCTCATCTACACTGTGTTTGAGGCGCAGGAGCGATCGCACTCGCGCTAGCAGTTCGTCCATTTCCACGGGTTTGCGGATGAAATCGTCGGCTCCCATGTCCAGTCCTTGGACTACACTAGCACTGTCATGAGCCGTGATCAGCAAAATCGGGATGAACGGCAATTCCTGATTTTGTCGAATTCGCTGGGTGACTTCGTAACCGTCCATTCCCGGCATCATTACGTCTAGCAGTACCAAATCGGGGGCTGACTTGTCAATTTGGCTCAAAGCAGAAAAGCCGTTATCTGCACTGCTAATTTCATAACCTTCTTCTTCCAGAATTGTCTGTACCAACAAAACATTATCTGGAGCATCATCTACAACCAGAATGCGATCGGCTTTAGTAGTATTCGGAACAGATAAATAGTTCATTTAATTGTTGGGCTGGTAACAAATAGTAACTTTAATGTGGCATCCCGATTTATACTTTCACATTTCTCCAGGTGTTAACTCTGTCATAAGGAAGATCTAAAACTACTTGCTAATTTTATACCTTTTGGGACTTAGATGTGATATGATTTACTACTTTGTTGTCATAGTATGCACGCCATCCCAATCGTCTGGCGGTGGCACTTCCAAATAGCTGAGAGAGCGATCGATGTGAACTTCCACGGGTCGATCGTTCGGTCGCATTGCCAAAGCCTTCTGAAAAAAAACAATCGCTTCCTGAAAATTTCTAGCAATATAAGCATCCCGACCATTTTTGTAATATTGCAAAAACTGTTCAGTTTCCCAGTCAAGAGGCTCAGAACTATTTTGCAGCAACTCGTAAATTCCCACCGGCTGATTTTTGCCCTTAACCCGCACCTTGTCTAACTCTCGCACCCAAATGCGATCGGCACACAAACTATAAGTAAATTCACTCAAAATAATATCACAACGGTACTCCTTAGTAAGTTGTTCCAATCGCGAACTCAAATTTACCGCATCCCCGATTACCGTGTAATCCATACGTTTTTGGGAACCGATATTTCCCGAAACCACCTCTCCCGAACTAATCCCTATTCCGAAGCGAAATGGATCTTCCCCAGGGCGAGAATCGTTAAACTCTTTGAGTCGCCTCCTCATATCCAAAGCCGACTGAACCGCTTTCCAACCATGACTTTCAGGAGGATTGAGTGGCAGCGGCGCGCCGAAAACAGCCATCAAAGCATCGCCGATAAACTTATCTAAAGTACCTTCACAGTGGAAAACAGCCTCCACCATCGTCTCAAAATACTTATTCAGCAGCGCTACAACTTCTGATGCCCCCAGATTTTCGGTCAGCGTCGTGTAGCCGCGAATATCAGAAAATAAAATAGTAACTTCTTTGCGTTCGCCTACCATCAGCGCGTCTTCGCCCAAGGCCATCACTTGATCTGCGACTTCGGGAGTCATGTAGCGATACATAGTAGTTTTCATCCGCTTTTCGTGGCTGATATCTTCTAGTACCACCAAACCTCCGCGCGCCCCGCCTTCTGGATTAATCAACGGGTTAACAGTCAAGTTCAAACTGCGTTCAATTACTTTAATTCCAGAGGCGGGGATTGGGAGTGGACAATAAGGGTGAAACAGCCGGGAATTGGGAAGCGAAAAGAGAGATTGGGAATTAGCTAATTCGGCCTGTGCGACTTCTTCAGTCCAGGCACTGTTTTCGCCCCAAGCGTAATATAAATCTGGGTTTTCTCGATCTGGTACTGTCAAAATATAACTTTCGGCTTCGGCTGCTTCTGCGTGAGAATTTAGTGTTTTTTCCACCAACAGTCCGACAGTTAAACTTTGTTCGGGAACGTAATGTCTGGCAGCATTTTTGAGACTGTCTTCCAGTCGAAATTGCAAATTATCGATCGGCACGACTTCCCAAACATAGCGATTGATAATTTTATCTTCCCAAAACACGATATTGTGTTTGTTTTTATCTTGAATTACCTGATCTTTCTCTTTACTTAGAGGACAACCCAACAATTCCAGCGCGGCTTCGTTGATAGTCACAACTCGCCCCTGCAAATCGGTGGAAATTACTGCATCTGAAAGACTTTGCAGCATATCTTTCTGATACTGCTTTTCCACCATCACATTTTGAAACAGTTGAGAATTTTGCAGTGCCATTCCCGCTTGGGAATTAAACGCTCGCAGAAACTCTTCATCGGAACTGGTGAAGCTACCTTGGATTTTATTAATTAACTGAGTTACCCCAATTAACTCACCTTTAGCGTTATGAACTGGCATACACAAGATAGTCCGAGTGCGATATCCCGTTTGTCTATCTGTCGAGGGGTCGAAGCGGGGATCGTCGTAAGCATCTGTAATATTTAGAGTTTCACCTGTAGAAGCGACATAACCAGCAATTCCTTTATTCGCGGGAATGCGGATTTCGAGCATGGTTTTGTCGTCGGCTGTCGCTACTTTTGTCCACAGTTCATTTGTGTCCCGATATAGCAAAAATAGGGTGCTGCGGTCTGCTTGCATCAAATCGCGAGCTTGATCCATAACCGCTCGCAAAGTTGTTTCCAAGTCAAGACTTTGGCCCAAAGTCGTTGTGGCTTTCAGCAGGGCAGCTACCCCTCGCTGGTTGCGGGCGGCTACGTAAAAAGACTGACAGCTTTCTAGAATAATGCCGATCGAATCAGCAAAAGCTTTAAATTGCTGTTCATCTTCCTGATTAAAGGGGACATTGCCTTCTTTATTTAACAGTCTGACCACCGCTACGGGTTCAGTTTCGCTCTTACTGCTAAAAATCGGCATACAGAGGATGGTGTTGATGCGGTAGCCCGGAGGTTCGTCAACTTCCGAATTAAACAATGGGTGATCTCGACCTTGTGCAACATTGATCGATTCTCCGGTAGTGGCTACATGACCTAAAATGCCAGCATCCATCGGTAAGCGAACTTCTACATCTTTGCCGGTTGTAGGATCGACTGTTTTGTGCCAAATTTGATTTTGGTTGGTATTTACCAAAAAAATTGTTGTCTGATCTGCTTGCAGGATTTGACCGATTTTGACAGTGAAGGCATCTAAGAGTTGCTCTAAGAGAGTTTCGATAGCTTCATTATTAATTAGGTCGATCGCCCGGATAAATTGCTGGAATTCTGCCGTGATAAAATCCAGCAGACAAACTAATTCAGGAACTGGCAGGCTCTTAACACGGGCGGCCAATACCCCCATACGATTGACTTGAGTCAGTGTAGCCAGAACGCTACCAGCATTGGGGAATGTCATGATTAACTGCTTTCTCAGGGGGGGTAGATTGACCCGCGGCTCGATCGGTCTTGTGTTCTGCGATTTGGCAAACTGTTTAAATTGTTTGCTGTTTGCCGGCGAGGCAAGTCGCTTTAATGAATCGCGGTTTTGAAATTAGCACACACAACTTGAGTTTGCCTGCAATACATACTTTTCAATCGTTTTTTAATCACGTCCATAAGTAGGTCGCTCTAATTAAACGTAAAATGCTATTGTGTTATATCCCCAACTTTTTGAAAAAGTCGGGATCTGGGTATTCTGTTTTTTAGCCGTTGCCGACTTATTGATGCCAGAGCCTTAATTGAATGTCAACTTAAAATACAACACCTAATTAGCATTATTTGCAAATTAGCGATCGGCTCAAAATGGCAAGCCTGAAGATTAGCTCGCAGTTATTGCGTTCGATCGAGAGTGTCCTGTCTATTTTAGACTTGTTTCAGGTACTGAAGTCTCGCCGTTATAGCCTAGTCCGCCACCGTATGGGGTCAGGGAAATAGCTATTGGGGCAACAAGAACGACATTCCGAGAAAGCTATCCATAGTTTAATGTTAAACCAATCAGGAGAATAGCTACGGCAATTAGAAGATTTTGAGCGGGATCTGACCTAGCGGGGGGATCGGCATTTTCGCCGATTCCCTCGGATTTACTCGGTTGCTGCGCTACTCAGGCAACGGAGGGCATTGATTCCGCGAATATAATTGATTGATAATAGCGTCGCAGTTGGTTAGTCGCCGCAGCCCAACCCCAGCGTTCAGCTTCTCGGCGGGCGCTGTCGCGCAGGGTTTCCCGTTCTTCAGGGTTGGCAAACAGACGCTTTGTGGCTGTCAGAGCTCCTGCTTCATCGGTGGGGTCAAACAAATATCCATTGACGCCATCGGTGACGATATCAGGAATTCCGCCACTGCGCGCCGCAACTACGGGCGTCCCCGCAGCCATTGCTTCTAGGAGCACCAAGCCCAGGGTTTCGGTGCGGGAGGGAAAAATGAAGGCGTCAGCAGATGCGTAAGCTGAGGCGAGTTCTTGCCCCCTGAGGTAGCCAACAAAATTCGTGGGCGTGTCGGCAAAATATTGTTCGAGGGTTTGCCGATGGGGCCCATCTCCCACTAAAGCGAGGCGGGCATCGGGAATAGCCGCGAGAACTGGTTTAATGGACTCGATCTCTTTTTCTGCACCGAGACGGCCGACGTAAAGCAACAGAGGACTGTCTGGGTGATTTTGAGAAAGTCTATCGCGCATTTCTCGACTTGCCAAGTCCGGCACGAACATTTCGGTATCTACACCCCGCTGCCACAAGTCTACTCGATCGATCCCATGAGTTCTTAATTCCTCCACCATTGCTGTGGAAGTACAGAGATTCAGTTCTGCTTGATTGTGAGCACCTTTGAGCAATTCCCACAATAAAGGTTCGAGCATTCCAAAGCCATAGTGGTGTAAATATTTCGGCAAATGGGTGTGATAAGAAGCCAAAATCGGAATGTTGAGCTTTTTGCCATAATATATGCCACCCAATCCCAAAATAGCGGGATTGACAACGTGAATAATATCCGGTTTAAACTGCTCTAATTGGCGACCAACAGCCGGATTAGGCAATGCCATTTTTAATTCCGGATACATCGGCAAAGGCAAACCTTCCACACCGTAAACTCTGGCGCCTTTGTATTCTGTAATTCCGTAATCTGGGGAAAAAATCAGAACTTGTTCGCCCGCGCGTTGTAAGTGATCTACGGTGTGAATCAGTCTGGTGACAATGCCGTCTATTTTCGGCAGGAAAGTTTCGGTGAAAAGAGCTATTCGCATAATAAATTATTTAGGAAACCGATAGTCCTAGTTTCTGGAAGATGTCAGGGTCGGCAACAGGATACACTGTCTCGTAGGGAGTCAGTAATTGCGTGCGATCGCCTTCTTTGTATTGACGCTGTTGCTGCACGAATTCGGAAATATCCTCTTTTCATGGCATTTATTCCCAAAAAATCTGCGTAAATCTTGCTATTTTTCAATTTACCGCAGAGGACACAGAGGATGCACAATCAAATAGACAAAAAGATATAAGCTAGAAATGACAAAAGTAAAACACAACGAATTACTTCAGGATTTGCCAAACTTCCTCTTCTCTTCTTTTGTGTCCTTTGCGCCTTCGCGGTTCGTTAAAAAAAAACTCATTGCCGCAGTTGTTCGTCCGCAACTACCGCCAAGAAACTTTCGGCAAAATCTGATTTTTATCGACACGGTGCTGATATTTTGTAGCAAAATTCAACAGAGAATCGAGTAGGGAATCTGATAGTAAGTGCGGCTGCAAACCCAGGTCTAACAGATTGGTATTTTTGGCATTGAAATAATGTTCTTCTTTTTCGACTCTGGGATTTTCAAGGTGATTGATTTCTACTTTTAATCCCATTGCCGTGCCTGCTTTTTGCACCAATGAGGCTAAATCGCCGACGCTGAATTGTTCGGTAAATTGGTTGAAGACGCGGAATTGTCCGGTTTCAGCGGGAGTTGCGAGCGCTAATTCCACGCATCGCACGGTGTCCCGAATGTCCAAGAAGCTGCGCGTTTGTCCGCCAGATCCGTAAACTGTCAAAGGATGACCGATCGCAGCTTGAATGCAAAATCTGTTCAAAGCTGTGCCAAATACTCCGTCGTAGTCCAAACGGTTGATTAACAGTTCGTCCATGCCAGTTTCATCTGTGAGTACGCCATAGACGACACCCTGATTTAAGTCGGTAGCTCTCAGACCCCAGATTTTGCAAGCAAAATGGATATTGTGAGAATCGTGGACTTTACTTAAATGATAAAAACTTCCAGGCTGTTTGGGATAGGGTAGTGTATCCTTGCGGCCGTTGTGTTCGATCGTAATATAGCCTTCTTCAATGTCAATATTCGGCGTACCATATTCGCCCATTGTCCCCAATTTCACGAGATGACAGTCGGGGAAATCTTCGCGAATGGCGTACAGGAGGTTCAGTGTCCCAACTACATTATTGACTTGGGTGAGGACTGCGTGTTCGCGATCGATCATTGAGAAAGGTGCCGAACGCTGTTCGCCGAAATGGACGATCGCCTCTGGTGCAAATTTTCTCATGCTTTTGCTGAGAAAATCGTAGTTGGTGATGTCACCAATGAACAAGTCGATCGACTTGCCCGTTAAATCTTGCCATCGCTGGAGTCGTTGCTGAATCGGTGCAATGGGAGTGAGGGTGTCGCTGCACAGTTCCATATCCCAGTGCCGGCGCACCAAGCTGTCGAGGATGCCAACTTCGTAACCTTTGTTGGAAAGGTAGAGTGCGGTTGCCCAACCGCAATAGCCATCGCCACCAATAACCAGGACTTTCATAAAACAAAGGTGAATCTTGCTTACCAATACTGGGTTAATGTACCAGGTATTGGTGCATTGTGAACCTTTAATCAAGGCTGTTGTTTATCAAATCTCGACTCGATTTTTTTGCGTCAAATCTGAATTTCGTCGGCGAAGCTGGCCCGGCGGGTGAATTCAAAGGGGCCGGCCTGGGCTCCCCAGACGTGGGCGCCGGTTTCTGGGTCACGCCCGCGATCGTGACTAATAAATTTGTCTCCATCGATCTCGAATTCGCTGTCTAGATAGGTGTTTTTGCCATTTCTGGATACCATACAGCCTTTTCCGGGTTCAACGCGCCCCAAGAAGCTGCTGCCCGTCCAGTGCGTAATAAACGTGCAACCGGGCATTAGTTTAAATTCGGCTGTTTTGAGTTCTTGCAGCCGTTGCAGATCGCGGGAGGCGCCGTAAAATTGTTGTTCGTTTTCGATCGCGTAGTTTTCGATATCGATCCGATCGCCCATCGGGACTAATTTTAACACTCGGACTCGATACGGGGAGTTGAGTTGGATGTCGTAGGCTTGTTCTAGGTACAGACTTACTCCGTCCAAAAGTTCTACAGGTAGGGGCCTCATGCAGACGCGGATGTGAGCAAAGAAGGGCGGATTTTCAAAAGCTTGGGCTTGGTTGCTGAAGTCGGAAGCCATCCAGCGGCCAAGGGTAACGATATCGGTGGAATGAGTCATTTCGATTTTGGATTTTGGATTTGAGATTTTGGATTGGGGGGCTAGAAGTTATTTTAGGGGAAAGGACGCGTCAGAGGAAATTCTTCACGCTTCACCGACAGATACTACGCCCAGTAGTTTTACTCCGTCTCGACATATAGTATTTATATACATCGACTCAATTAGAAAGAATGTTGTAATTAATGAGGAGCGATCGAGTTTTCTAGCAAGTGCGATCGCTCTTTCATTAAATTCACATCTTGCACTCGATCGCCCCTCTTTTTTTTACCTAAAAATCCAATTTCAACCCCCTATAAATACTCGAAATACCCACCCTAAAAGCGTCACACTCAAGAAGATTATGCTGCCGACAATTAACATCAAACCCAACAGCAAAACCGCCACAAATAACCAATCAGCTTTTTTCCCTTGTTCGGGGGAACCTAAATGAGCGTCCAGCAATTCTATATTTTTAACATTAGCTTTCCAAGCAACATCAAATAAGTCTCCAGCAACCGGTACAGTGCCAGCTACTGTATCAAATACGATGTTAGTGGCCATTTGTACTAAAGTTTCTCGTGGCACTCCCATTTGAGCTGATTTGAACACAACATAACCTGCAAAGATAGAACCGATTAAATCGCCACCACCCGGTATCAGCCCCAATATCGGATCGAGTCCAATCCGGTATTTTGTGCCGGGAATCGGAATTGCATTGTCTAGTAAATGGCTGATGCGACGGAGGCGGCGCAAGGATGCAACGTGGGATTGATTGGGAGTATTTGCGGCGGAGTTTTGTATAGGAGAATGAGACATTTAAATTACTCCTGATTGCGATCTAATATCTAATAACGATCGAGCTAATTGGTAGGGTGCGTCGCGATGAGATGTTCTATATAACTTGTAGATTGTAAAAGGCGACGCACCTTACTATTAGACTTCTCCTATAATTCTTGTGGAACAGGCATCCTGCCTGTTCAAAACCTGATTTTTAGAAGATATCTATTAGAGAAACCCGGCTTCTCTTCAAAACCGGGTTTCCTACTTCTAGCTGCGGGCTTTTAGTTTAGCCTGCTATTTGTTGCCTTCAGTGAAGTCGGCGTCAATCACGTCGTCACCACCAGTCGGGCCGGCGCCACCAGGGCCACCAGGACCGCCGGGGCCACCAAAACCGTCACTCGGGCCGCCTGCTTGCTGATACAAGTTGCTGCTGACAGCGTAGAATGCTTGTTGCAACTCTGTTGTCAGTGTCTTGATCCGATCGTCATCTTCACTAGCAATCGCCGCTCGCAAGTCTGCGATCAAGCCTTCAACCTTAGTCTTGTCAGCATCAGGAACCTTATCGCCCAATTCTGCTAACTGCTTCTCGATTTGATAGGCTAAAGAATCGGCTTGGTTTTTGCGATCGATCCGTTCGCGACGTTCCTTGTCAGCAGCCGCATTTGCTTCTGCTTCCTTCACCATTTTCTCGACTTCATTGCTGGGCAATGTAGAAGCACCGGTAATGCTAATAGATTGCTCTTTGCCAGTACCTTTATCTTTTGCAGATACATTCAAAATACCGTTAGCATCGATATCGAAAGTAACTTCAATTTGAGGTACGCCACGAGGTGCGGGAGGAACTCCATCTAAGCGGAAATTTCCCAAATCCTTGTTATCATTCGCCATTTCCCGTTCGCCTTGCAAAACGTGAATTTCTACGTTTGTTTGGCCGTCTACAGCAGTCGAGAAAGTTTCCGACTTCTTAGTAGGAATTGTGGTGTTGCGAGGAATAATTTTGGTCATCACGCCGCCCAAGGTTTCGACACCGAGAGACAGCGGGGTAACGTCTAGCAACAAGATGTCTTTGACTTCGCCTGCGAGCACGCCGGCTTGAATTGCTGCACCGACGGCGACCACTTCGTCCGGGTTTACCGTTTGGTTCGGGTCTTTGCCAAGGATTTTTTTGACCAGTTCTTGCACCGCAGGAATGCGTGTAGAACCACCAACTAAGACAACTTCATTAATTGCAGATTTGTCTAATTTGGCGTCGCGAATCGCGTTTTCTACGGGGATGCGAGAACGATCGATCAAATCCGAACACAGTTCTTCAAACTTGCCCCGCGTCAAAGTCGTATCCAAGTGTTTTGGCCCGTCTTGAGTTGCGGTAATAAACGGCAAGTTGATTTCGGCTTGGGTAACGCTCGATAGTTCAATCTTGGCTTTTTCTGCTGCTTCCGTCAGGCGTTGCAGTGCTTGCTTGTCTTTGCGGAGGTCAATTCCTTCGGCTCTTTGAAAGTCTGCCGCGATGAAGTCAACAATTTTTTTATCGAAGTCGTCACCACCGAGGTGAGTGTCTCCAGAAGTTGCCAGCACTTCAAATACACCGTCGCCGACTTCTAGGATAGATACGTCGAAAGTACCGCCACCTAAGTCAAATACGAGGATGGTTTCGTTGCTCTTTTTATCTAATCCGTAAGCTAAAGCTGCTGCTGTAGGTTCGTTAATAATCCGCAGAACTTCAATACCGGCAATTTTTCCAGCGTCTTTAGTAGCTTGGCGCTGGGAGTCGTTGAAGTAAGCGGGCACTGTAATTACCGCTTGGGTAACGGTTTCGCCGAGGTATTTGCTGGCGTCTTCTACAAGCTTGCGGAGGACTTGTGCGGAAATTTCTTCGGGAGCAAATTGCTTGCCACGGGCGGGACAGTCGAGTTTGACGTTGCCGCTGACGTTGAGGACTTTGTATGAAACTTCGGTGGTTTCGTGGGTTACTTCGTCAACTCGCCGTCCGATAAACCGTTTTACTGAGTAAAAGGTGTTTTCGGGGTTCATCACGGCTTGACGCTTGGCGATTTGTCCGACGAGTTGATCGCCATTTTTAGCAAATGCTACTACGGAAGGTGTGGTGCGACCCCCTTCGGCGTTGGCTATGACGGTGGGTTTGCCGCCTTCCATAACTGCGACGCAGGAGTTTGTCGTACCAAGGTCAATTCCAACTACTTTTCCCATAGGGGTGTTCCGGCTCCAATGTGTACAAAATTTTGGTTTTCTATCTGTGCGATCGTCTGGTTATTCAGGACTGCGATTTTACCTGGGGTTTCACCTGGGGGGTGTACGGGTAGTGAGTCCAGCTTTAATACAGTCTTCGATAGGGTGCTTATCTCTATACTGCGGGCGGTTAGACCTTGGGATGAAGGCGTGTTTACCGAACCTGTGATGGGACGGTTGCGTTCATCTGGTTTGTAACGCTACAGTTGTTGACTGCTTTTCTTTACTCTTCCTAATGTACGGGGTGCGATCGTCTGTGGCATTGTGGCAAACCGTATATTTTGTGTTGTATTTGCCGTCTTATGTATATCAATTGTGTGGGGCTTGTTCGGGCGATCGATCTTTTGGATATAAAATAAAAGTAAAATTTATTAATTAGAGTCATGTTAAATAGCGGTTGGATCGTTGCTATTGGGAGATCTCATAGCGACGCACCATACCAATTATAACGGGGATGGGAAACCCGGATTTGGTATTACAACTCGCAGAAATGGCCAAAAACCCGGTTTCTTGGGTTTTCACGAGTAAGTCCCGCGATCGACTTATTGACTAATCAGCAGAGCACAGGGAAAGTAATTGAGAGCTTCACCAATTGCCAGCATTTCATTACTTTCTACTGTCTGATTCGTAATCGCATCTTGCCAAACAGACGGCAATTCCGGCGGCAATTCTAGCTTAGTATCTTGCCATACTTGTTTGCCGATCGCCATTTCGTCTTGCTGAATCATGCTCGTCAAAAATCTGGGAGCGATCGCAATAATTGTACTATCTCCGTAGCTTCTGGCAAAAGCGATAATATTATCTTTAAATGTGCCAACTGCTGTTAACGGTTGATAGTCGCCGTCTTGAAAAACTTGTCGGTGCTGTTTTCTCGCTGAGAGAACTCTTGCTGTCAGAAATAGTTTAATTCTTGCATCGGCTCGCGTCGCAATTAACTCCTCAACAAGTTGCAAAATATCCGTCTCGGCTTTCTCTTTAATTTCCCGCAAAACCTCGATTCTGCGCTCAAAATTCACCGGACGACGATTGTCTGGATCGACATGACTTAAATCCCAAAATTCTGTTCCTTGATAAATATCGGGTACCCTGGCGCAGTAATTTTCAGAAAGGTTTGAGACAAAGAATTTAAAATTCCGTAGTGGGCTACCTTTTTCCAGAAAGGCTTAAATTTATTGAGAAACAGATTTTGTTTGGAAGGTTCGAGAACATGATCGACAAATGTGATGAAACCATTCTCATAATCGTTATCTGGTCTCAGCCAAGCAGTGTGAACTTTGGCTTCGCGGACGGCTTTGATGACATAATTTTTTAGGCGATCGATAAAGTCAGTATTTTCAATTCCCTCAAAGGGAAAACTGCCAATTAGAGTTTGGTAAAAGAAGTATTCGTCATTAGTATCAGGAACGATTCGATTCACCAAGTTGACTTTTTTGGGAGAGTTCAGCTCTCTCCAAGACTTGACTTGCTGCTCCCATTCATCGGGGATTTCTGACAGTACGTTAATTCGAGCTCGCACATCTTCGCCGCGTTTGGTGTCGTGGGTAGCTGTCGCATTCATTTTGTGCGGCCAAACAGCTTGCTGATGTTGGTTGAATTCGTGAAAGTCGGTCAGAGAAACGCCGAATTGACTGGGGTTGCCTCCCACTTCGTTGAGCGATAAAAGTCTATAGTAGACGTATAAAAGCGTGTCTTCAATGCCTTTTGCCATCAACGGGCCTGTCAACTGCTGGAGTTTCATGACGAAGTGCCGTCGCTGCTCTTTTTGTTCGGCTGTTAGTGTTTCTTCTTCTTCTAGCAAGAGCACTGTTTCGATAAATTTAAGTTCTTTGAGCAACAGCGGTATCTGTTCTTTGGCTTTGGCAATGGTATCTTTTACGTAAATGCGATCGGACTCTCTTAAGCCTTCTTGATTGATGTAGGTTCGGTAAACTGGAAAAATTGTTAACACTGTTGCTAATGCTTTTTCTAAGCCGAGACGAGTAAAGTCATTTCCCTGTCGGGATTGACCGGATATGTTTTTCAAAAGTTGAGCTAGATTGTCTACATCCCCTGCTAAGTTTTTCTCAACTATTAGCCCTTTTTTCGCTAAAAATAGTTGTTCGTATGGCACATTTAAGCGCGTAAATCTATAATAGATATCGCTAAATTGCTGTTCGCGATCGCACCGACAAAAAACCCCATTTACGTAGTTTAAAAAATCGTAACCGCTTGTTCCCTGAATCGGCCAATATGACGGCAAATCTTCTTCGTGTTCCAGAATTTTTTCAACAGTGATGTAAGTATTTCCTGTTTTCTTTCTGAGGCGTTTTAAATATTCCGTCGGATCGTAAAGTCCGTCAATGTGGTCGATTCTCAATCCGGTAAATTTCCCCTCTTCAACCATGTCGAATATCAGAGCATGATTTTTGTGAAAAACTTTAATCTCTTCGACTTTTACCGAAATTAGTTCGTTGACTGTAAAGAATCTTCGGTAGTTAATTTCTTCGGCACCCACTTTCCAGAAAGAAAGTCGGTAAAATTGCTCTGACAGCAAATCATCCAGTAGGTTAAAGCTTTCAGGATTGCCCTTTTCTCCGTTAAAAAACTTGATATTTTCCTCGATAAATTCCTGAACGATCGGATTTTGATTGTAGAGTTCCCACAGCAATGCCTTGACAAAGGCTATCTGGTCATATCTTTCTTTGCCTTTGGTTTCTGAAGGAATATTTTTAATCAAATAAAGAATTCCCAAAAACTTGATAAAATCAGGATGACGCCTGCCTAATTCCCGGCCCAAATGCCCCAAATTATGACTGATAAAATTCGCGTAGGATTCTATTTTGACTGGCAATTTTAAGCTGTAGTAATTGATGCTCAACCCAATGTCGCTGTATTTCAGTTGAATCTCGCCATTTTCCAGACACTCTCCATAAAAATTGCCCAGCAGCGGCGCCAGCACTCGCCCTCTGAGATGTTCGTAACCGTGATTCCATTCAATATCAAAGTAGTCGAAATAGTCGGAATCTGGCCCGTGTTCCAATACGTCTAACAACAGCAAGTTTTGAGTGTCGTAAGCCATGTGGTTGGGGACAATATCTTGCAACCATCCCATTTTTCGGTTCTGGATTTGGTGTGTGAGTGTTTCAAAGTCTTCTGAGGTTCCCAATTCGGGATTAAGCTGATTTGAGTCAACTACATCGTATCCGTGACTGCTACCTTTTCTGGCTTTAAATATGGGGGAAGCGTAAATATCGGTAATGCCTAATTCTTCGAGATAGCTAATGATTTGTCTGGCGGCTTCAAAGTTAAAACCTGCATGAAATTGAATCCGATAAGTTGCTGTTGGAATTCGCATCATGTTAATTTTACTCCTGTTATTTTCGGGTTTTATCTTTATAAAGAGGAGGCAGAGCCTCCAAGACTGCATTCCCAGGCTCTGCCTGGGAATGAGAGAATATATGGATAAATTGCTTCTTTCTCGTTCCTAGGCTCTGCCTGGGAACGCATATCTAGAGGCTCTGCCTCTAGTTCTAGGTATTATAATTCATAAAGTGCAAAACTTTGCGGTTGGACAATCAATTCTTGCTCGGAAGAGATATTTTCTGGTAAGGTTGAACCTGCACCCATCCATTTTGGCTCGGCAGAGTCTAAAATCTTTTTCCAATTGCCTTGGGGAAGTGCAGCGGTAAAAGCGACCTGTTGTTTGTTGAAGTTTAGGATGCAGAAGATCTGACTGTCATCTGTCCAACGACGTAGAAATAAGATTTTTTCTGCTTCGATGCTGGACACTTCTAGGCTAGTTTTATCTAGTTTTTTCAGGGCGGGTATTGTGCGACGCAGTTGAATTAAATGTTGATGCCATTCCCAGAGGATTTTATGTTTGCCTTCTGTTTGTTTTTCCCAGTTTAACTTGCATTTTTGGAAAGTCTCTGGACTCTGGGGGTCTTGAAATTCACCTCGACCTTCAAAAATTTTAAATTCTTGTTGCTTGTCTTTGCGGATAGCTTCAATTAAGTTCTCGTCAGAGTGGGAAACGAAGTAGAAAAATGGTGCTGATTCTCCGTATTCTTCTCCCATAAATAAGAAGGGAATGTAGGGAGAAATTAAGACAGTGCCTGCAGCAAGTTTTAGTGCTTCAAAATCCACAATTTGCGAAAGTCGATCGCCCAAAATGCGGTTGCCAATTTGGTCGTGGGTTTGGGAAAAGACGACGAATTGATGGGCTGGTTGCTCCTTGGCAGAATTGCCGTGTTTCCGCTTTCTGTGGGGGGCGTATTGGCCGGAGTAGACAAAGCTTTCTTTGAAGGATTTTTCGAGGTGTTCGCACTTGCCGTAGTCTTGGTAATATCTGTCATTTTCTCCGGTGAGGAGTGCGTGCAGTGCGTGGTGAAAATCGTCGCACCACTGGGCGTCTAGCCCGAAGCCTCCTAGTTCTTTCGATCGCAAAACGCGGACATCATTTAAGTCACTTTCGGCTATTAGATAAAGTTGCCGTCCTAGCTGTTGAGACAGGTCGGCGGTTGCATCGGCTAGTTCTTGCAAAAACGGTCTTGCACCTACTTCAAATATTGCTTGAATTGCGTCGAGCCTCAGCGCGTCGATGTGATAGTCTCGAAACCAGTATAGGGCGTTTTCAATAAAGTAGTTGCGCACGCCATCGCTGTATGCGTCGTCGAAGTTGAGGGGGTCTCCCCAAATTGAGCCGTATTTTGATGTAAAGTATGGGCCGAATTGACTGAGATAATTTCCTTCAGGTCCGAGGTGGTTGAAAACCACATCAAGAATTACTGATATGCCTTGTTTGTGGCAGGCATCGATCAGTTTTTTGAATCCTTCTGGGCCGCCATAGGAGTTCTGGACTGCGTAGGGATATACGCCGTCGTATCCCCAGTTTCGCTCGCCGGGAAATTGAGCGACTGGCATGATTTCAATAGCGTTGATTCCCAGTTTTTTAAGTTGATTGAGTTGGGGAATGATTGCTTCAAATGTCCCTGCTTGGGTGAATGTGCCGACGTGCAATTCGTAGACGATCGTTTCTGGTAAAGGAACGCCTTGCCACTCTGCGTCAGTCCAGGTAAAAGCGTTTTCATCTATTACTTGCGAAGGGGCGTGCACGCCTTGGGGTTGATATTTTGATGCCGGATCTGGTCGATCGACTTTTGAGTCGAGTTGATATGTGTAAAGGGTTCCAGGTTGGATGCCTGTAGCTGTAGTTTCCCAATAACCTTCGGCGGATTTTTGCATGGGGAGAAGGCGTTTGTCTGGGGAAACAAGTTGGACTGCTACTTGGTTGAGGGTGGGGGCCCAAACGGTAAATTCGCATTGGTTGTTGCCGAGGTAATTTGCTCCTATCTTCACGTTAGTTTTTTCTCCTGATTAAATAGATTTGCGGTATGATGGAAAATGGTATTTTGACAAAAAGTCTGTTGAGGACCGATCGCCAACTAGCCTGTTAAAAAAGTAATATCAGTTAAAAATTTGACATCCACCTCGCCCTAAAATCGCTAAAAAGCTTGCTGGGTAAATCTTCTTCCTTCTTCCTTCCTCCTTCTTCCTGATTCCTAAAATCCGTTACATCTGTTATGCAATCGGTTGCCGAACTTCCTTCTACTTAATAAACAACTAACTTTAGACAGAGCAACGGTTAGAATTGTCGCACTTGGCAAAATTAGCGGTTGGTTCGATCTAAATTAAAGCATGAATTTGCGATCGTCCGATCGCGAAATTAGCCACCTGCAAGGAGTAACATTCCTGCGTTGTTTATATAATAGGTAAAATCTACCCACAGGTAGATTGAAATTCACCACGAGTATGCTTCTATGGTTATTGCTTTTGGACGGGAAATCTGCTGCAATCTCGACTCGGCGGAGTCTCGTGAGTGGTCGGTAACAAACGGGATCGGCGGTTATGCTAGCGGGACGATCGCCGGTCTCCTCACCCGTCGCTATCACGGGTTGCTGGTGGCCGCCCTCAAACCCCCGCTGGGACGCACTTTGATGCTCGCCAAGCTGGACGAGACGGCTGTGTATTACGATCGCGCCTATCCGCTTTATACAAACCGCTGGGCCGACGGGACGATCGAACCTCACGGCTACAAGTACATCGAAAGCTTCCACCTCGAAGGCACGACGCCAGTCTGGAGATTTGCTCTTGCGGACGCGATCCTGGAAAAGCGGATTTGGATGCAACAAAGTGCTAACACAGCATATATTCAATACCGCTTGCACCGCGCCTCAAAACCGATCGCCCTGGCTGTCAAAGCCCTGATCAACTATCGCGACTACCACCACATCACTAGCGCGGGTGACTGGCAAATGACCCTAGAAACCTTGACAGCAGGGGTTTGCGTGACTGCATTTCCCAAGTCTGCACCCCTCTACCTGCTAACAGATGCCGAACCAGAGGCTAAATTCCGAGTGTCTACGCCTTTATACAATTGGCACTACGGATTTGACCTCGCAGCCGAAAAGCGTCGCGGATTGGAGTTTTGTGAGGATCACCTGCACGCGGCAACTTTCCATCTTACGATCGCACCGGGACAGTCTCTCACATTAATCGCCAGCACTGAGAAAAACCCGCAACTCAACGGCGGTACAGCTTTAGAATCCCGCCGCACTTATGAGGGAGAATTGTTGGAAAAATGGTCAAAAGCGATCGAATCTCCCGATTGGATAAATCGCTTAGTGCTAGCAGCCGACCAATTTATCGTCAGCCGCCCGCTACCAGAGGAACCGGAGGGCAAAACGATTATCGCCGGATATCCCTGGTTCAGCGACTGGGGGCGGGATACGATGATTAGCTTGCCCGGTCTCACAATCTGTACCGGACGATCGGAAATTGCGCGGTCAATTTTGCGAACCTATGCCCGGTATGTCGATCGAGGGATGTTGCCAAACCGCTTCCCCGATGCCGGTGGCGCACCCGAATACAACACTGTAGACGCCACTCTGTGGTACTTTGAGGCAATTCGCGCTTACTACGATGCCACCGGGGACGATCGACTTTTGAGCGAACTTTGGCCGATATTATGTGAGATTGTTGATTGGCACATCCAGGGAACTCGGTATAAAATTCGCCTCGATCCCGATGACGGTTTAATCTATGCCGGCGAAACGGGGGTGCAACTAACTTGGATGGACGCGAAAATTGGCAACTGGGTGGTGACTCCCCGGATTGGTAAGCCGATCGAAATTAGCGCTCTTTGGTACAACGCTATACAAGCAATGGTAAGTTTTGCTCAAAAACTAGGCAAATCTCACTATGAATACCAACAACTGGCCGATCGCACGGCCGCCGGATTCACCCGTTTCTGGAACGATGCAACAGGTTACTGTTACGACGTTCTAGACGGCCCGGGCGGATACGATCCTTCCCTGCGGCCTAATCAGATATTTGCGGTATCGCTGCCCCTGGAATTGTCCCCCAAATCCTTGTCAGCAAGGGAATTACGGGTAAACGAAACCCACCGTTATACACCGTTACTCACGCCCGATCGACGCCTGGGCGTGGTAGACGCCTGCGCGCAGCACCTGCTCACTTCTGTTGGCCTGCGCAGCCTCTCGCCGGAACACCCGCAGTATCGCGGCAAATATGGAGGCGACCAATTGCAGCGCGATCGAGCCTATCACCAGGGCGCAGTTTGGGGCTGGCTCATTGGGCCCTTTGTTTTAGCTCACTTGCAGGTATACAAAGATCCAGCACAAGCTCGCGAATTACTCGAACCAATGGCACATCATCTATTAGCTGGCGGAATTGGGAGTTTGGGCGAAATTTTTGAGGGCGACGCGCCTCACTCGCCGCGGGGCTGCACCGCACAAGCTTGGACAGTAGCTGAGGTACTGCGGGCTTGGTTGGCAATTCAGAGGACGGGCGGTTAAATTGGCATTGCTTCATGGTTTTTTTGGGTCAACCAACTCCACAAAAATATTGGTTTAATCGGAGGCTTATGGCATTATTATTAGCGGGCGATATTGGCGGAACTAAGACAATTTTGCGCTTAGTAGAAAGGACTGTTCAGGGTGAAATGAACGCACTTTACGAGTTTCGCTATCCCAGCGGGGAGTTTCCCGATTTAGTGCCGATCGTGCAGCAGTTTTTGACAGAAGCTGCTACTAAACTGAATGTTGTACCAGTGCCTGAAAAAGCTTGTTTTGCGATCGCAGGCCCAGTAGTCAACAACACTGCAAAACTGACTAATTTACCTTGGCTGCTGGATGCGCAGCGTCTGGAACAGGAATTAGAAATATCGCACATTAGTTTAATTAATGATTTTGTTGCTGTTGGCTACGGCGTGTGGGGTTTGGACGATCGAGATTTGCACACTTTGCAAGTTGGAAAACCCCGACAACACGCTCCAATTGCGGTGATTGGTGCGGGTACTGGTTTGGGATATGGTTTTGCAATTCCAGAAGCAAATGGTTTAAGAGTGTTTTCTTCCGAAGGGGGACATGGTGACTTTGCACCTAGATCGGAGTTAGAATTTCAATTGCTGAAATATTTGTTAGCCAAACATGACATTCAAAGAATATCGATCGAACGAGTAGTTTCGGGACAAGGAATTGTTTCAATTTACCAGTTTTTGCGGGACAGAAAATTTGCCCCTGAATCGCCGGAGGTAGGAGAAATTATCAAAAAATGGGAGTCAGAAATCGGAAAAACCGAAAAGACAGTCGATCCAGGAGCTACAATTGCGACTGCGGCATTGAACAAGTGCGATCGACTTTCAGAACAAACCATGCAAATGTTTGTAGAAGCTTACGGCGCTGTCGCGGGAAATATGGCTGTAACAATTTTACCTTACGGTGGTTTCTACATAGCTGGTGGCATTGCTGCTAAAATTTTGCCACTGATTAAAGAAGGCGGTTTTATGCGGGCTTTTACCCACAAAGGGCGAATGGATTCGCTGTTAGAAATGATACCTGTTCACATTGTTTTGAATGACAATGTAGGATTAATTGGAGCAGCACTTTGTGCGGCCGGCCTTTAGGGGATTTTAAATAGTTTGGGCGGGATCTCCGGCTACCCACAGTCAGGAGGTGGCAGTGCCGTGTCCCTACAATCTATCGGGGTAGGGAAACGGCACTGCCGTGTCCTCCTCTCGATCGCATAATCGATTATTTGGGGGTAGGGAAACGGCACTGCCGTGTCCTCCTCGGACGCACCCTACTTAGCTATAGTTATCTCATCTGCAAAATCTTCTGGGCCGCACCTTCAGATACTGGCATCACCGATAACCGATTGCCTTTCCTCACCAGCAAAATCTCATCAGCACTAAACTTTTGTTTCAGTTCATCCAGAGATATGAACTTAGTAAATTCCTCAACAAATTCTACTTTCACAGTTTGCCAGCGAGGCGCATCAAGCTGCGATTTAGCATCATAATATTCGCTATTTAAATCGAACTGACTCCGATCGGCAATATTAGTTTGAATCACCCGCATCAAGCCGACAATTCCCGGTATTTTAGTATTAGAATGGTAAAAAAACACTAAATCTCCCACACTCATTTGTCGCATGAAATTACGAGCTTGATAATTGCGAACACCATCCCAAATCGAAATCTTATCTAACTTCAAATTCGCAATACTATAAACATCCGGTTCCGACTTCATCAACCAATAATTCATACTTCTAATTACATAGGACTTACGCACGGGTGGTCAGAAACCGGGTTTTTGCGAAAACCCTTTGCTGTAGCCAGCAGATTAAATAAAAAACCCGGTTTCTTTGTCAGGAGTGCGTAATACTAAATCCGGGTTACTTACCCCCTTTATAATCAGCAGTCTCGTAGGGTGCGTCGCCACGAATGATTTTCGCTATAAACCAATATTAAACGAGCGACGCACCATACAGCTTATAACGGGGATGAA
>JAAUPI010000021.1 GCA_012035135.1 Microcoleus sp. CSU_2_2 | reverse complement strand
CAATCCCCCAATCCCCAATCCTCAATCCTCAATCCCCAATCCCCATTACCCATTACCCATTCCCAATATGAATATGGTTGGTCAACTTTTAGACGGACGTTACCGCGTAGTGCAAATCCTCAGCTCAGGAGCTTTTGGACAAACTTATTTAGCTGTCGATACTCGTCGCCCCGGTCATCCTCAATGCGTGGTCAAACAATTGCGACCTCCGAGCAATACTTCTACAGTTCTCAAAACGGCTTACCGCTTATTTAAACAAGAAGCAGAAATTTTAGAAAAACTAGGAAAACACGAGCAAATTCCATTTTTACTGGCTTATTTTGAAGAAGGAAATCAGTTCTATCTAGTCGAAGAATTTGTCCCAGGACACGCCTTAAATAGAGAAATTATGGCGGGTCAAGCTTGGCGGGAAGAACGAGTAATAGCACTGTTAGAAGAAGTATTAGAACTGCTGGCGTTCGTACACTCTCAGGGAGTGATTCACCGCGATGTTAATCCGTCAAATTTAATCCGTCGCAAACCCGATGGCAAATTAGTTTTAATTGATTTCGGCTCGGTGAAAGAAGTTACGTCTCATATCACCGATTATGAGGCAGAATTTCCGCGAACAATTGCTACTGGGACTCCGGCTTATATGCCGATCGAACAATTTCAAGGCAACCCGCAATTTTGCAGCGATATCTATGCAGTTGGGATGATGGCTATCCAAGCAAGTACGGGTTTGCCCGGTACGGATTTGCCAAAATTGCAAGATCCGAACCCTTCTCACACGGGGGAAATTGTCTGGCGAAACCGAGCCCAATGTTCGACCAATTTGGCGAATATAATTGACAAAATGGTCTGTCACCAATTTGGCAAGCGCTATCAGTCGGCTGAGGAAGTTTTGGCAGCTTTGAGAAAAATTACGCACCGCCAAGAGTCAGGGGCTACGCTGCCACAGGCTAGTATTTCTCCCGCCGCTCTTATACAATCGCCTGCTGGTTTTTTGGAGCGTTTTGGTTCTCGTTTATGGCTGATTTTGGCTGGCTTGGGGGCTGCGATCGCTTTACTATTATTGTTTAATTATTTGAATCGCCCAAATCCAATTCAAGCTAGAGAATATTACGAACGCGGGGTAGAAAAGTCTCGGAATAAAGATGCTGCTGGGGCCGTGCAGGCTTTTAATAAGTCAATTCAATTAAGTCCCAAGAACGCCGAGACTTTTTATCGGCGAGCAAATGCTAATTATGATTTGAAAAAGTATCAGGAGGCGATTGCGGATTATTCTCAGGCGATCGCTCTTAATCCTAACTATTTCCAGGCTTATTTTAACCGGGGATTAGCCCGTCACGATTTCAACGACAAGCAAGGGGCGATCGAGGATTACACTCAGGTTTTGAATCTCCAGCCTAATGATACTGACACATATTATGAACGAGGAGTTGCTTATTTGGAACTGCAAGATTACAAGACGGCTATTGTGGATTTTAGTCAGGTAATACGGTTGCAGCCAACTCTTGGTAAAGCTTATCGTTCGCGAGGGGTAGCTCTCGCTGGCAGCGGGGATTTACAGAGAGCGATCACAGATTATACTGAGGCAATTAAAATTGATTCTCAGGATGTTGATGCTTTTTACAGTCGGGGGAGAGCTCGCTTTCATTTGGGAGATTACAAAGGAGCTTTAGCAGATTATTCTCAAGTAATTGCGCTCGATCCCAAGAGTGCGGACGCTTTTGCTAATCGGTGCAGCACGCAGTTAAATTTGGGAGCGCATCAAGCGGCAATTGACGATTGCACTCAAGCAATTTCGCTAAGCGATGAAGATGCGGTTCCTTATAACAATCGGTGCATTGCTTATTTGAATTTGAAGAATTATCCGAAAGCAATTGCCGACTGCACTCAAGCTGTGACAGTGAATCCAAATGATTATAATGCTTTGAGCAACCGGGGTTTAGCACGCAGCGAAGGAGGGGACAAAGAGGAGGCGATCGCGGATTTTACAGCAGCAATCGGACTCAATCCTAACGATGCTGAAGCTTACGCAAATCGGGCTAAGGTTTACCAACAGTTAAATAATTACAATAGTGCGATCGCCGATTACGTGCAAGCTATTCGGATCAATCCGAATTATGCTGTAGCTTATTACGGTAGAGGCATGGTTCGCCGCTCTTTAGGAGACAAAGCAGGAGCAATTAGCGATTTTGAAAAAGCGGGGAAAATCTTTCTAGATCAAGGCCTTACTGGCGGTTACAAAGATGCTCAGTTTGAGATTGAAAAGCTCAAGTAGTTATTAGTTATCGCAGAAGGGAACTCTTAACAGGTAAAATAGATTTATGGTAATTTGAAAACAAAGGTTTTTTAGTTACACTTGACAGTGTTTTGTATAAAGTAAATAGCTAATATAATAGCAAATTATGAAACTGTTGTCAAGTTTTTTTTCGCAGATTATCCAGGTTTTAAGGAAACAAAAGCGTGTCTGACCTTAGCAATCACTACAAAACCCTAAACGTCACCCCAGCAGCAACACAAGCCGAGATTAAACAAGCTTACCGCCGTTTAGTCAAGTTATTTCATCCAGATAGTAACAGTAAAACAGCAGGTCACGAAGAGATTGTTCGACTGAATGCAGCCTATGAAATATTAGGAGACTCTCAACAGAGACAATCTTACGATCGTCAGCTTTCCCACAACAGCAAACAGCAAGCACAAACCGCACAAACGGCTCAAAACGTCAGTCGCCAACAGCAACAAACCGGACGTGACGCCGACGAACAAATGGAACAGTGGCTGACTAAAGTATACAAACCAGTTAATCGAATGCTCAACAGCATATTGAAGCCACTGAAAAAGGAAATCGACCAATTATCAGCAGATCCTTTTGACGATCAACTAATAGAAGAGTTTCAGACTTATCTCGAAACCAGTCGTGACTTTCTTAAAAAAGCTCAGAACTTTTTTCGATCGATGCCCAATCCATCTAATGTAGCCGCAGTTGCCGCTCATCTCTATTACTGCATCAATCAAGTCGGGGACGGCATAGAAGAATTGCATTTATTTACCATTAATTATGACGATCGACACTTGCACACTGGTCAAGAACTGTTTAGAATTGCTGCTAAATTGCGGCGGGAAGCACAAGCGAAATTAAACAGTTGATGGTTGATGGTTGACCCTTCGACTACGCGAGCGGGCAGGCAGTTGACAGCGAAAATCCGATCGGGGTTTTTGCTGTTAACCGTCAACTGTCAAATGCCAAAAAGAACTTGAATTCGTTTCCGAATTTTAATAAAGGGAGTTTGTTCGAGAGCATCATCATCTAACAATCCTAAATCTCTCAAAGCTTGCTGACGTTCCGATAACTTTTGAGCAATCTGATCGGCCAAATTAGGCTGTTCTTCTAAAAGTTTCTGCAAATCATGACGTTCCACTACGAACAAAATTGCATCTTCACTAGTCCGAACAGTCGCCGTTCTCGGAGTTCCCAACAGTAAAGATATTTCACCAAAAAATTCACCCTCGTGCAGCGTAGCAATATACTGATCCGCTTTTTGATAAAGAACTTCGACAGAACCCGAAAGAATAATATAGAAAGAATCGCCCGGATCATTTTCTTTGCAGACAACCTGTCCCACAGGAAACAGTTGTCGGTAGCCGTATTCAATTAACTGTCGCAGTTCTAAATCCGTACACTGTTCAAAATAAGTGACTCGCCGCAACAAATCCCGCAGAGTCCAATTATTAGGCGATTTTGGTCCGGATTTTTTAGGTTCCGAAACACTACCGTTCGATTTGGTTTCTGCCGAGTGTTTGGTATTCTGCGGAAAGACTTTGCCTGTCGAAATAATATCGGTGTCTTTGTTAGGTGAAAATACTTTAGTTAACTCTTGCGGGTTTCGCAGCCACAAATCTTGCTGAGGAAATGGAATTTCGATGTTTCGGTGGCGTAACTCGTAATCAATTAAAAAGTTTACAGCACTTTTAATTGCGTCGCTTTCCTGCGGCTGGTCAATCCATACTAAAAGTTCAAAATTTAAAGCATTATCTCCAAATCCCCGAAACCATACTTTCGGAGAAGGGTGAGACAAGACATTCGATTCCATCCTTGCAGCCACCAATAATGCTTCTGTAACTAATACTGGATCAGTTCCGTAAGCAACACCGACGGGGATGTGGAGGCGACATCTGGGGTCTCTGTAACTCCAGTTAATAATATTGGTTTCGACAAACTTAATATTTGGTATAATTACAAAGAGACCATCAATTGTTTTGATAATGGTCGAACGGATGGAAATAGTTTCTACTGTACCCAACAAAGTGTCTATTTCAATAAAGTCTCCGACTCTAATTTGTTGCTCGAATAGCAAAGTAAGACCGCTGATAAAGTTGCTGGCTAGATTTTGCAACCCAAAGCCAAAACCAATGCCGACGACGCCAGCCAAGACTGTTAGGGAAGTGAGATTGATGCCAGCACCTTGCAGGACGAATATACAGCCAAAAGTTGCTAAAATATAGCTAATGATGGTAGAAATTGCTTCTCGGCTCCCCCGATCCAATCCCATCCTAACTAGTAAGCTGCGCTTGATACCTTCACTGAGTAAGCGAGCTACAATGAAGGCAAATAAAGCTAATAAAATTAGTTTGACGATCGCGCTGATTGAAAGATGAGCGTCGCCGAGATAAAATAGCGGGGTTGTCAGCACACCCGACACATTTTCAAAGAATCGATCGGTCCTTACAGTAATCCAATTCATTGATGTTTGATAATGGGTAATGGGTAATGGGTAATGGGTAATGGATAATTGATTTTCCACACACCCAAATGGGTTAGCAACTAATGGGGATAGCAGATTCTGTAGCGAAATTGTCTGCGGGATGCCTGACAGTGTGCGCTAAACCCGACCCAACGGCTTTAGCTTTTGTGGCGTGTTGCCAATACAACATGGAAAATTTGTAGAAATTCATTCAGAGCACCCTCAAAGTATCGGAAAAATCCAGCAAAAATTAGTTTATCCTTAAGAAAGTAAGTCCTTCACAGAACTTAACAAGCTTACCCTACTTGACTTTTATGCAGTGCATCATCAATCGTCGGGCGCAGTTTTCAGCGAGTCACCGGTATTGGCTGCCGGAGTTAAGCGAAACCGAGAATTTTGAGCGGTTTGGCCCAACAGCCCGCGCACCGGGACACGGACACAATTACGTCCTTTACGTTTCTATGGTAGGAGAACTCGACGAGTACGGTATGGTACTCAACCTCTCTGATGTCAAACACGTCATCAAGCGGGAAGTTACCAGCGAACTCGACTTTTCCTATCTCAACGAAGCGTGGCCGGAATTTCAGCAGACTCTGCCAACTACCGAAAACATAGCACGCCAAATTTGGCAGCGGCTAGCTCCTCATTTGCCTTTGTGCAAAATTCAGTTGTTTGAACATCCAGAACTTTGGGCAGAATATTTAGGAAACGGAATGGAAGCTTATTTGACTCTCAGCACTCATTTTAGCGCCGCTCATCAGTTGGCCCGTCCCGATTTGAGTTTTGCAGAAAACTCCGAGATTTACGGTAAGTGCGCGCGCCCTAACGGTCACGGTCACAATTATCATTTAGAGGTGACAGTGAAGGGGGAAATTGATCCGCGGACTGGCATGATTGTGGATTTAGGAGCTTTGCAAAAGGCGGTTGATGATTATGTGCTTGAACCTTTCGATCACACTTTTTTAAATAAGGATATTTCCTATTTTGAGAAGGTTGTGCCGACGGCGGAGAATATTGCGGTTTATATCGGGCAATTACTACTCGCGCCCATTCGGGAATTGGGAGGAGAGTTGCACAAGATTAAGCTGATTGAAAGTCCGAATAATTCCTGTGAAATTTACGGTGCTGATTTACAGTCAGCGACAGATTTTAGTCAGCAGCGGGAAGCTGTTTTAACGCGGGTTTAAAGCTCAGGATTTACGCAGGCGCAATATTTGTAGGGTGCGCGCGCACTGCGCACCTTACGGGTCAAATTCAGACTGAAACTAATTTTAAATCTGGGTGGTAGCCGAGTCTCGATCCCTCTGAATCCCTCTTGAAAACGGGGACTTTAACGCTTATTTAACAAAATTCTTCACCTTGTTTTCCTGATCGATCGGAGGTAGGGCGTATGTTGGAGAAGCATCGCCACCTCGATCGCATCGTTATTATAACTGTTGAGAGTAGGGGTGCGATCGTTCGATCTCTGAAAATCAAGCACTAATTTCTCATAGGTGAGTTAACGTTTATGCGGGCCTCAAATGTAGCTATCTTAACTCTGGCTGCCCTCGCATCCCAGAATGTAACTGCTAAAACTAGCGCTAATCCGGCTCCACCTCCTGCTTCTGGTCAGATACCGCAGGCGACTAATTTTGTTGATGCTATAAATAATACTGAATCGCGCTCCGCTGAGTCAATTAGCGCTCCTGAAACAATCGCCAGCGAACAATTTTCGCCGAGGATTTCTGCAAAATCGCAAAAAAGTTTGTTGGTAGCTGCTGCTAAGCCGGAGTTGTCTGCTGCTGCTAAAACACAGGTGAATTCTTCAGCTTCATTGGGCGACGAATTGACAAAATCCTTACAAGAAACCTGGCTGGCTAAAGTAATCGAATCAGGGGTCGAAACTAGTCCTCAAGTTCGGGATGCTTTGGCTTTTTTCTCTCCGCGTGCTGTTGGTAATGCAGAATCTGGATATGGTTTTAATAATACCACAACTCTCCTGAATGTTTTGCTAATTCTTGCTACTCTATTTCCACCCGTGACAATTGCCTTTTTTTGGTTGATCCGGGGGGTGATAGTCAAACAGTTAGTTGCTGATGCAAATAAAAGATTGCAAGGCATTGGCGTGTTGGAAACTGAACTCAAAAATTCTAGCCAATTGACTCATAGATTGAGAAATGAGCTGGAAACGCAAATGCTGGCAGCTAAACAGTCTGTTGAATTTTTAAGCAGAGAAAGTGAAGTTTCAAAATCTTCGATCGAGCAAATCGAAACTCTCAAATCTCAATTTCTCCTGCACCTGCAAGTTTTGCTTACCGAAGTTCAAGAAAAGAAATCTCAAGTTGTTGAAGAAATTTCCCAAGTTCCGGCAATTCTGGCGAAAGAAGCGGTCAAATTCGCACCTCAACCGCAGCTCAATAATTCTCCACAGTCGCAAGTTGAATCTGCTACTAGCGATGGGGACAATTTGATGACTGACGATTATATCAATCAAGGCGAAGCGCTTTATTCTAAACGTAATTATGATGAGGCAAGAGTCTGCTTTGAAAAAGCTATTTTAATGAATAAAAGTGCAAATAAAGCTTGGTTTTGGCGCGGAAATGTGTTAATTAAGTTGCAGCGCGCGGAAGAAGCGATCGACTGTTACGACCAAGCAATATCTCTGGAACCGGAACAGTACGAAGTGTGGTATCATAAAGCTGGTTTGCTGGGAAAATTGCAACGGTACAAAGAGGCGATCGTGTGCTATGAGCGAGCAAGTTCGATCAATCCCCAAAGTTTCGATCCTTGGCACAATATAGCAGCTTTGTTGGGCAAATTGCAGCACTATGAAGAAGCTGTTGCTGCTTACGATCGCGCTCTGGCTATCAAAGATACCGATAGCGAAATTTGGCACAACCGAGGCGCGATACTAGGTAAACTACAGGATTATGCAGAAGCTGTCGATTCTTACGATCGCGCTCTTACGATTAATCCCAATAGATACGAAACTTGGTACAATCGAGGCAATATGCTGTGGAAATTGCTGCGCTACGCCGATGCAGTTGTTTCTTACGATCGGGCGATCGAAATCCAGCCTGAAAAATATGAAGTTTGGTATAATAAAGGTGCCGTGCTGGGAAGAATGCACCAATATCAAGAAGCGATCGAATGTTATGACAAAGCACTGGCAATTAAATCTAATGACTTTGAACTGTGGCACAACCGAGGAGTAGCTTACGATAAACTGTCGAAGCATTCTGAGGCAATTGCATCTTTCGAGCAGGCAATTATGATTGCTCCTGACTGTTACGAAGCCTGGTTTGGTAAAGGCGAATCCTTAGCAAAAATGCAGCAGCAGGAAGAGGCGATCGTCGCTTATGAAAAAGCAATTGAACTCAAGCCAGAATCCTACGATGCTTGGCGTCACCTGGGGACTGTTTTGTCAGAATTAAAGCGTTATGAAGAAGCAATGGCAGCTTACGATCGGGCGATCGCAATTAAGCCAGAAAATGCCGAAGCTTGGCGTGCTAGAGGGGCGCTTGTATCTGAGTTAAAACAGGATACAGACGACATTGAATCGGGTGAAAAACAGACTGAAGTTCAGCCGAATTCTGAGGAATCGTTGGATGTTTTAACTGGTGATAGTAGTTCGGGTGTCAAAAGTTAGAGAATAATTAATTAGCGCGATCGCGCGATTCCCAAACATCAGGTTTATGAAATGCGATCGCCCGAATCGTCAGTTGCTTTAATTCTTGTGCAACCATTTTGTCAGCACGCGCATCCACTGGCCCGTATTCGGTGCACGCTGCAAGTCGCTCCAATCTGCCATTTGGGCAAAACCTAGTCGCACCAGCCAATTTACTACGGTAGTTATACCTTGGCGGGAGCCAACAACCATGATACGCACGGGTTCCCGGTTTTCTCGATCGTCCGTGGGATCTGAGTCTGGTTGGGTGTCGTTGAGCGGTTCGATTAGACAGTCTTTAGCCATTGGGAAGTCCTCATCTTCAAAATCAACTAATCACTACATATTGTGTAGTTAGTACAATCAGATCGCAATCACTACACATATGTAGTGATTGACAGTTGGGGCTTCCCTTGGCATCATGAGGTGCATGGGAAAAACGGGTCGAGTTTTGAGAGAAGTGCTGAACACCTATGGTATTAGCCAAAATAAATTGGCGATCGCAATGGGCGTGCGACGTTCCGTTGTCTATCGTTGGTTTAATGAGCTCATCGATCCAACTGGAGACACCCTTGTGAAAATAGTTGTGGCGTTAAAGTTGTTAGATATAGATGCAGCGCAGGATTTTGTGCGGCGCTATTTGGGTGAGATTTTGGAGGATGAGGGTGAAGGTGAGGGTGAGGTCGATCGATCTACAAACACAGAATCTAGTTAATGATAAAATTATGGCAGAGTGGCAATGACACCGAATTCAAACCGATGACAGCAGCACTTCCAATTTCTCTCACTCTCGAAGCTTTTCTCAAACTGCCGGAAACTCAACCTGCGAGTGAATTTATTAACGGACGCATTCACCAAAAGATTATGCCTCAAGGCAAACATTCTCGCTTGCAACTCAAGTTTTGCAATAGTGTCAATCTGGTTGCGGAAACGGAACAAACTGCTCTGGCTTTTCCCGAATTGCGGTGTACTTTTGGCGGGCGTTCTATTGTACCTGATGCTACAGTGTTTGCTTGGGAGAGAATCGCTTTTGAAGCCGATGGCGAAGTGCCAAATTCCTTTGCAATTCATCCCGACTGGACAGTAGAAATTTTATCACCCGACCAAAAAGCAACTAAGGTGATTAGTAATATTTTACACTGTTTGAAATACGGGACTCAGCTCGGATGGTTAATCGATCCAGAGGAACGGTTGATTTTAGTATTTATTCCCGGACGAGAACCAGTTGAGTTAACGGAACAAGATCGGTTGCCCGTGCCAAGTTTTTTAACATTAGATTTGACAGTAGAGCAGGTTTTTGGGTGGTTGCAAGCAGGTAGATAACTTTGCTCTAATTTCGAGCCGATCGCAAATTCCACACATCCTCAATACTAAGTCCGGTTGTTTAACTAATTGGCGCGATCGCGTAGCATAAAGCTGCTCTTGGAAATTATAATGGGTAAAGAAGTCTAGTAAGGAGAATGTGCGATCGTGACAGTTCGAGAAGAATTAATCAATGAGATTGAGCAAGCATCAGATGATGTAATTCCGGTGCTATTGAGTTTTTTAAGTCAGATGCGGTTGTCGCAATCTGAGCCTTCTGTGTTGATAGATTTAGCTGAGATTTCGAGTGCTGGATTGACAGCGCAAAAACATTATCCTCTGCGCGGGATGCCGTTGGTAATTGCTGAGGATTTTGATGAGCCAATGCAAGTTCCCCAACTAATCGATCGAATTGCAACGATTATGGAAAATGAAAATGTAGATTCGATCGACTTATTGAATGGTTTAAAAGTCGAGAGAGAGGCGATTTGGCGGGAGAAACAGTCTTGATGCGCAGGATGTTTGCAAACTCTAGCTCATTTTGAGAGGGGTCATTGGTAGAGTATTGGAATCGCATAATATTCAGTTGTGATTTCTGTTATCCAGCTTCATCGCCTGCATCAAAGCTGCACCCGCACCAAAAGTATCGTAAGGAGTTGGTAAGTAGTAAATTTTGTAAGGTTCCAAAGGAAAAATATCCTCACTGATATCCTCTTCCGCCATTAGAATGCGGATTAATTCTCGTTTCTCGATCGCAGAAAGTTGTCTAATTGTAGGGAGTAATTCTGTTAGTGTCATCGGTTGTTTTCCCACGATGCGTCTGTGTTAACGGTAGCAGGTCAACGTAGTAATTGCAACTTCTAGGGGAGTTTAACAAAAAATGCCCAAAAATTGCTATAATAAAAAGTCTTAAAAACTCAACACTAAAGTCTGAGGTTAAAGTCGTGACAATAACTTCACAAGAAACGGATGTAGTGATTCAACAATTCCCGATTGTTTTGGGACAGGGAGGGGAAATTACTATTCCCCAGTTATTGCAAGATGCTCTCAATGTCGATCGGGGAGATATGCTGGTGCTACTCCAAATCGGTAATCTGATTGTGCTTGCTTCCAAACAACCTCAAGTTCCCCAATTAATCGATCGAATTGTCACGATTATGGAAAATGAAAATGTGAGTTTGACTGATTTATTGGCAGGTTTAGAAGCGGAGAGAGAGGCGATTTAGCAGAAGAAACAATCTTGATGCGCAGGATATTTGCAGACTCCCGTATGTTAATTGCCCGATGCGGATATACTGTTATAGGTGATTTTTTAAGTACCTTCAACTGAATCAGTATCTCTTAGTTGAGAATAAAATTCTTCTTTCCATTTTTTCAGGATATCAACATAACTTAGAACGCCCAGTAGCTGTTTTACTGGTCCATCTTCTGTGCTGCAAACTGCTAATGTTGAAGGAGGATACATTCCTTGAGAAGAATCATAAAACTTGTCCAAACACTTCTTTAATATTGTCCCTGACATAGGAGTATAAAGACGTTCGACAGGAGTCATAAAATGCTCAACACCCAATTTGCTAAGTTGGTTTGTAAATTTTTTATGGTCGCAAGCCATAAGCTGAACATCTTCTACAAAACCTTCTAATATATTACTTCTAGGCTTATCTACAACTGGTAGTGAACGATAATTTTGTAAACGCATAAAAGCATCACTTAGACGTTGAGCTTTGTGTAAAGTAGATAATGGAGTCTCTTCAGTAGACATCGTAGCAATCATATCAATAGTTTTTTTTAAAAAACTATCCTGATGCTTGATAAACTTCTTCAAAACATCAGTGTAGGAAATAAATCCTAATAATTTCTTACCTTCTATTACTGGTAAACCACTGATGTACATATTCTTTCCTCCCAAATTGTGCCTAAGAGAAAAAACTTCAACTGCTTTAACGATTTCATCGTCTGGAGTAACAGTAATTAAATCTCGATCTGGAAAAAGATCGCCTACCTTTTGATCCCCTAGCTCATCGATCAAATTGATAAGTATTGACCGACTTATTTTAATGCCCGTTGCATCCTGAACTTCTTGTGGAATGAGCATATTTCCTGGAGGAACTACTTTAACAAGATCGCGCCTACTTACGATTGTAAAACATTCTTTAGTATTGGGATCGATCACTGGACAGTGACGAACACCTAGACTTGTCATCTTGTAGTAAAGTTCAGAAAAAACAGAATCTTTTTCAACATATACTAGCTCCTCAAAAGGCGTATAAATTTCAGTTACTTTATCGAATGGATTGTTAGTCATAATAAAACCTACTACTTTTGATTGAATTTAAAAGACAGTAAAAGAAAGACGAAATCGATATTTCCATGGCTTCACAATATAGTTTCAGATATTTTTTTTGTATTCATATAAAGATTCAAGAGTTTCGTAATAATTTGATCGCTAGCAAATGCAATAAAATTCTTCCTGATGCTTTCGGCATTGATCATATTAATAAATATACGATTGTTTGTAGATATAAACAAAAACTGGTAGACACAATGTTCAAAAGGTGCGACGGCTTTATAGTTTTCCTCTGCAAATTTACTTACTATTTGAACCCTCATATCATTCCGAGGAATAGAAAAATAATCATATAATTCTTGATATTGTAAGTTGGCTTGGGTATGGATATTGTTAATTACTAATTCTATAGTATTCATATTAAGACCTCCTAGAAAACTAGAATGTATATTTCTTGCCCATTTCAAGATAATCTGCTTCAAATCTTGTGTAGGAAGAAGGCTGCTTGTATTGATATTCCAAGGGTTGACAAAATTTTGTTCTCGATTGATATAATCAGCAAATATGCCTAAAGCACCAATTGATTTCATACTCAAAATCACCTCAACTGAACAAGTATTACCGATCAATCCAGCCCAAGATGATATTATTATATCTGCTGGTATTGCTTGCCCTCCAATAAGTTCTTTGACATCCGTACTTGGTATTCGTATCTTTCGAGCTATTGTGGTCATTGCACATACTTTTTTGGTTTTGATATTCACAAGAGGAGAACCGCTAAATCCTGATTGTATATTTGAACCGCTTAAAGTAAGTATACGACCTTTATCTGATAAGCCCTCAGATTCTGGAGATCTACTATCTCCATCTCGTTCCTTCTTTGGATATCCATAGGTATATAAACGCTGGCCAATTTCAACTTCTTGTTTATCTAAAAAGACACAGGGATGATTTACTAAGTCAACACTCAAAAGTGCTATGTCATCATTTTCTAAAAAACTAACAACTTTAGCTGCAACCTCTTTACCATTCCAGTTTGCTTTAATGTAACTTCCTATATGACTTTCTCCAATAACGTGTTTACAGGTAAGAACAAAACCGGGAGCAACAAAGAACCCTGTTCCATAATTATATTGACTATTTAAGCGTAATGTACTTTCTTGTAAAATTCTTTGAAAACTGCTATTAGGCTCGAATTGCATATTATTTAGATCGAACTATAAAAATAAAGCTTAACGTCCTGTGGTGTTCCATTCTAGAGTTATTTTCAAATTTACTTTGCCAGAACCTTGAATGATTTGTGCAAGAAGTTGACCTGATTGCTTCTGAAGTTCAATTCCGAATTCTACCGTAGCTTTAGTAGGTTTAGCAGTAGCTAAACTTCTTGATAATTCCTTAGAAATTGCTGAAATGGTTTTATTTACTGCTTCAAACGACAGTATTTCACCTGATACATTAGATTCAATTTCACTGTCATCATTTGTATTCTCTGAGCCAGGGCAAGTAGCTTCAATCATAACAGTTATACCATCGATATCAACTGGTACTGTGCGCGTTTGATTCGATGTCATATTTACTCCTGTTATTTACTTGTTAGTATGAATATCCTTTTTGTCTCTCAGTATGATAAATCGAAGTGATCAAAACTGAAAAGCGGAAAAAGACGGATTATTGTTAAATTATTGTAAACAACGGAAAAAGACGGATCGTGACGGATAAAGTCGGCTATAATAACTCATGTCCTCCCACATCCTGGATGATGCGCGTTCAAGAAATACTTCAATTTGTGGACAAAGCTGTCTATGCCAAGACAGGCAAACGTTTAAATGACTTGCAGCGCGAAATTATCGAAGGAACTCTGAAGCGCCAAAAGTATCCTGATATTGCCGAAAATTGCGGTTGTTCAGCGGGTCATGCTAAGGATGTCGGTTACGAGCTTTTGCAAATGTTATCTGATGTCTTTGATGAACCAGTGGATAAAAAAAATCTTAAGTCAGTCTTAGAACGGCAAGGAAATTTCAATATTTCTTTTGATAAAAGTAGTATTAGTAGTATCAATAATAATGTAATTGGCTGCCTCAACATGGGTTCCGAACAAACCACTCCTAACGCAGATCAAAGTCAGCCGGAAACTCCCGACTTGCAGGAGGAAAGCAAAAATCAAACTAAGATTGAAACAATAGATAAATTACGGCAGTTTGGCTTGAGCGACGAGCAAATTGCCGAAGCGCTAGATATACCTTTAGAGCAGGTTAAACAGGTGGAGTTGGAGGAGTAAATCTGGTACAGTAATGAAGCTACTTGCAGGCTTGAAGTATAATTAGTTGATGACGACTTCGCAATACCGAATTGAGTTTACCGAAACGGCTCTGGAGGATTTAAGGGCTTTGCGTGCCACAGATCGAGCTAAGATAGAGGATGCAATAGAAACTTATTTGCGTTACGAGCCGGACAAGGTGACAAAAAGCAGAATTAAGCGTCTCAGGGGGCTAATTTCACCGGAGTACCGTCTGCGAGTTGACGAGCATCGCGTTTTTTATGACATTGAATATACGGTTAACTGTTAAACCAGAGAATAACTTAGTCTTGATTCTGGCTATCAAACATAAATCTGAAGTTAACGAATGGCTCACAGTTCAGGAGGTTAGTGATGAAACAGATTCAGCTCAGTGAAGTTCAAAAAGATTTGCTTCAATTCTTGCAAATGGCTCAGTCAGAAGATGTGATTCTGATTTATGATGGCAAGCCAGTTGGCTATCTAGTGGGATTTGCCGATGAAGACGATTGGATTGATTATTTAATGCTGAATAATCCTGAGTTTAAAACACGATTGCGCCGCTCTCTTCAAGATGCGAGAGAAGGGAAAACGATCGCCTTTGAAAACGGAAAGTTGGTTTCAGAGAGCGAAAATTAGAGATGAGTTTCTCGCGATCGCACTTGCGATGAAAGTAACAACCCAGCCTACAAGCTATTTTGGGAAACGATCGCAAATCCCTACAATAAAAGTTTCGCCATCAATCGGTGGAGTATGCTCAGACACGGCAACCGCAGCATCTATCTTAAGTCGTACAGCATCGATACACTGGCGATCGGCGAGAGCTTCTTGGAATTCTTCAATCCATTCAAAAAACTCTGCGAGTTCATTTTCTGGAAGTTCCTTTACTGCTGTTTTAAGTTCTGTAATGTTCATGGTAATTAACTGTTTTGCTAATAGCCGTTTACCTGTGTACTCTAATTATATCAGATCGCTCCTCGAAATCAGTGGCAAAATCTGGATTTCGCCGACACCACCAATCGTAAATTACGGCAGTTTGGCTTGAGCGATGAGCAAATTGCCGAAGCGTTAGATATACCTTTAGAGCAGGTTAAGCAGGTGGACTTGGATGAGTAAGTCGGCGCCCGGTGCGAATTTTACTGGATCGCTCGACTGCACTTAGTTTTTTTGTTACAATCATCGCAGGTTGCCTTGTTCAAGTAAAATAAAATATCACCAGATATTTTCAAGTACGAACACAAAAATCATTGAATTCTCAGTATAAATCATCCAGACACTCTCAGAAGAAAAGCAATATGGAAACTTTGCTGTTAACAATTGTAATTATTTTGCAGCTCGTGCTAATCTTTTTAATTCTACAGCGCGAGTATCAGTGGTTGCCAGAAAGTTTAAGTGTTCGGGAATACTCTCAACTTTCAAAACCAACGGCCCAGAAACCAAGCACAAGTTCAAAAAATTTATGGGATAACCCGCCACCAGCATCAGAAGAACTAAAGTTGACTGTTACCGAATTTAAAGATAAGTATGACAGGAGTGAACCGTGGGATGGAGATTTTGCAGCCTAAAAATTTTTCCCAATCTACAAAGAGAGGAGTTTGATTGTAGAGATGAGGAAATTAATAACTATCTGAAAAATCTAGTGGAAACGGCTGATGAAGCTGGTTTTTCTAGAACTTTCTTGATGATTTTGGAATCGGGAGAGGCAAAGGTTTGCGGATTTTATACTCTCAGCGCATCGACAATTCCTGTTAAAGAATTGCCCGATGAATACAAACAACCCCTCCCTTTCCCGATTCCTGCTATTTTGATAGGACAGTTTGCAATCGATCGAGTATGGCAAGGACAAGGAATCAGTCGCCTACTGTTGGCCGATGCTTATCCGCAATGACACAAAATATATATATCCACCTACTTAAGTTTTGAGAATAAATTAGGAGAATCAATTGAAAATCAAAATTATCATCCACGAAGCAGAAGAAGGCGGATTCTGGGCAGAAGTTCCTGCTATTCCTGGCTGTGCAACTGAGGGAGAAACCTTCGAGGAACTGCTACAAAACCTTTATGAAGCAATCGAAGGTTGCCTTAGTGTAGATATTGAGTCCTTCGAGACAAATGAGCGAGACAAAATTATGGAGATTGCGATATGAACTCCATGTCTGGCAAAGAGTTAGCCAAGCTGCTAGAACGTAATGACTGGATATTATTAAGAGTTCAAGGCAGTCATCACATCTACGGGAAAGCTGGAAACTCAATCCGAATTTCTGTGCCAATTCACGGTAATAAGTCTTTAAAAGTTGGATTACTCAGACATTTGTTAAAACAGGCGGGTTTATCGGAAAACACCCATCAAAATATCAGCACAGTTGAAGAGTCAAATAGTGACAATACGGCGAATTAATCTGATTCGAGCGATGAAGAACAAGAATGAAATTGCCTCAATCTTGCGATGAAAGTAATAGATGAAATCGCTTCCGCCATTGGCATAAAATTTCCCGTTCTTAGCAGATCGATTTCCACTTACTCTTCCACTATTTTCATCAACAGGCAAGATGCGCAATCAAAAAAGTTTGTAGTGAGGAGTTCAGTCCTCAGATTTTAAGGACTACAGTCCTCACTACAAACCAATCTTATTACGATCGTTTAAACGGACACGATCTAACTCATTAAAGGGTCAAAGACTGAGGATTTGTCTCAATCAATTTCGCTAAATCCTGCAAGAAAGACGCCGCATCAGCACCGTAAATCACTCGGTGATCGCAAGTAATATTCACCTGCATTTGTCGCTTCACTCCCATCAAACCATCTTCATTTGCCACTACTTGCGGTCGCGAAGAACCGATCGCCAAAATCGAGCCTTGATTTGGTGGTAAAATTGCATCAAACTTATCTACTCCATACATTCCCAAATTGGAAAGAGTAAAAGTTCCCGTGCTATACTCATCAGGCTTCAACTGTTTGGTGCGAGCGCGATCGACTAAATCTTTCCAAGTACGAGACAAGGAATAAAGGTCCATGCGATCGGCATTTTGCAACACCGGCGTAATCAAACCGCCGCCCTCCATCGCCACCGCTACAGCCACATTAATATCAGCACGATATTGAATTGCTGACTCTACATAACAAGCATTCAACAGAGGATGTTTTTGTAAAGTTACTGCTACAGCTTTTGCCAGCAAAGCCGTCATCGTGACGCCCTTCGATTTAATTTGTTTGTAGAGTTTGTCCAGATTGTCAGTAGTAATTGTATAGCCGACGCGGAAACACGGCACGCTCAAACTAACCATCATATTGCGCACAACGGCATTTTGCAGCGCATTCATCGGCACGGTTTGGCCCGTCATCGCCACTGCTGGAATAGGCGGTGCTGGTGCGGGTTTGGCTGCTGCGGGTGCGGGTGCGGGTGCTGCGGGTGCAGGAGATGCTGGCACTGTCACCAGTTGCTGAACCGGAGCGGGTTTAGTTTTACCTGCTGCAGCTTCCACATCCTCTGCCACAATCCGGCCGTGGGGGCCGCTACCTTTGATAGAATTCAAATCTACTTTCAGTTCTTTTGCCAACTTGCGAGCGCGGGGAGAAACAACACTGCGGCCGTTTTGGCGGCTGACATTTTGCTGCAAGCCTGGAGACGAAGCTGTAGCTGCGCTGACTGGGGCGGCGACGGCTGGGGCTGGTGTGGCGGCTGCTGGGGCGCCTGCTCCTTGCTGCTGAGCGGCGGCGATTTCGGCTTCGGTTTCTGCGACTAGGGCGATGGCTGCTCCCACCGGAGCAACTTCGCCCGCAGGGACGATAATGATTGCCAAAAAGCCTTCGTAGAAAGACTCTACGTCCATGTCGGCTTTGTCGGATTCAACTACTACTACGGTTTCGCCTTTTTCTACTTTATCCCCGGCGGATTTGACCCAGGAAACAATTTTGCCCTCTGTCATGGTAGAGCTCAGGGCTGGCATGAAAACTTCGCGAATCATCTGTAAAAAGTCCTTTTTAGTTGCTAAGTGGGAATCGGTAAGCTCATCGGCATTGAAATTGCGCGATCGAATACAGTTAAACTTTTGTGGGGTGGGCATCCTGCCATTGGTATCAACTGTAAGCCGACTGTCCGCCAGGGACTTAAGTCCCTGGCTAATAGCTAAAGTCCTCTGAAGAGGACTGAAGAACTCATCAGTCCTCTTTAGAGGACTTTAGCTTTGAGGCAGGGGTTTCAACCCCTGTCGGACTGTCGGTTTAACGTGGAAAGTTGACAAAAATGGTTCCTGCCCGCCCCAAAGACACAAGTTCAATGCACAACAGCTTATTTGGGAATTGGTAATTGACGATCGGCGATCGGCAATAATTATTATTATGCCAGTCTCTAGTCCGAAGATGTGTGACTAATGACTCTAAATCAATTGCCAATTATCAATTACCCATTACCAATTACCAATTTCTAAATATCACCTCGAATTTCTTCGACTATGCCGTCACGGAGGAGAACTTCTACTTGCATTTTTTGAATCAAGTTTTCTCCAAGTTCGACAGTGAATGTACCATCAATTTGACCTTGACTCACTTCCTGTTCGAGGTCTAGTACCTGCACTTGTTGGAGTTGTTGCAGGCTTTGGTTTTTTTGTTCTAGCAGTTCGCTTTTTCTTTGATTCACCTGCAATTGAATGTTTTCTATTTGCTGCATTACCTGCGGACCTGGTGGTTGTAGGCTTTGCTTTTGGATTTCTGAAACCATCCGCTGCCCTTGCATTTCTAGTTGTTGTAGCTGCGAATCTATTTGATTGATTTGAGCTTGGACTTGCTGTTGAGCTTCTTCTTTCCAGCGGGGAGTAACGACGACTTTAACGTTAATCGATCGCTTCAATTGTAATTGTGACAATGCCATAAAGTTGTTACTTGTTACTTGTCAATTGGGAATTAGTCATTAGTCATTAGTCTTGAGTCATCAATCGTTAGTTATTAGTTCGTAAACATTTTCTAAGGATTGAGGACTGGGAACTGAGGACTGGGACTGGGGATCGAGGACTTGGGAAAGTTTTTCCTTTGCTATTCCCCAAGTCCACGGAATATTTTCAAAACATCCCGTCAATCATATCGCGGTAGTGTTCCGTCACAACCGGGCGCTTAATTTTCAGGGTTTGGGTCAACATTCCATTGTCCATCGAAAATGGCTCCAAAATCAACCGGAACGGGCCAATACGATCGTCCGCACGATATCCAGGGCGATTTTGTACCTCTCGGTTCAATTCTTTTTTGAATAAGTCTTGAATTGTCTTGCTATTCCAGTCAATTTCCTGTAAAGGAGGATTCTGAGTTTCTGCCCATTTCTCCACGGCTTCTGCATTGGGTACAATTAATGCGCCTAGAGATTTCTGGTCTTGACCCACTAGCATAATTTGGTCGATGTAGAGGCTGCGGAGGCAAGCATCTTCGATGGGTTGGGGTGCGATGTTTTCGCCGTTAGTGAGGACGATCGTATCTTTGGCGCGCCCGGTTAAAATTAAATCGTTGCCCGGTGTCAGCCAGCCCAAGTCACCGGTATCAAACCAGCCTTCAGGGTCGATCGCCTTGGCAGTCGCTTCAGGATTAAGATAATAACCTGCCATGATTTGTGGCCCCCGCGCTAATACCAAGCCACGCTGGCCCGACGGCAGTTGTTGCCGAGTTTCCGGGTCTACTATTTTAACTTCCGTATGGGCGATCGGCTGTCCTGCCGAACCTTTGAGATTATGCCAAGGGCGGCGAACTGTTAACACAGGCGAAGTTTCGGTTAAACCGTATCCAACTAACAAGCCGATATTAGCTATTTCAAAAAAATTGTCTAAATGCGCAGCTAAAGAACCACCGCCACTAATTGCCCATTTGAAACGTCCTCCCGTAGCTTCCCGGACTTTTTGGTAAACCAGTTTTTCGGCAATGGCGTGGATGGGTGACAATAGAATGCTTTTAATTCGAGCGATGAGTTTTTCGGAAGCAGAAGCTGGTTTTAAATTGAGAGTTAATCCTTGGAAAATGCGGCGGGATTCTATATATTGCTGGCTGGCAGATAGGAGGAAGTTAACCAATTTTTGTTTATTGGCTGGCTGTTCCCGAAATTGCTTTTGTACTGCCTCGTAAATCGATTCCCAGATGCGCGGAACGCTGACCATATACTGGGGTTTGTAGGTTTTAAAGTCTTGTTTGAAATAGCGAATATTGGTGTAAATCTGCGTGCATCCTTGAGAAAACATGAAGTATTCAACAGTGCGTTCGTAGGCGTGCCAACTGGGGAGAATGCTGAGGACGCCTTCGCCACCTTCTGGTTGGAGAATTGTGCCGAAAGTGTTGATTTGGTGTAACAGATTGCTGTGGGTGAGGATGACTCCTTTAGGTTTGCCGGTGGTACCGCTGGTGTAGAGGAGGGTGGCGAGGGTTTGAGGCTTGTGGTTGCTGGGTTTGAGGGGGCGGTTTGCCCCTGTGGCCATGACTTGAGAAAATTTGACTGTGTTGAGGGTTTGGCTGGTTTCTGGTTCTTCGTCGGAGAGGAGGACGATGAGTTGAATGGGCAAATCGGGGAGGCGATGTTGGAGTTTTTTCAATAATGCCAGGTTTTCGACTACTAAAGCGGTGCAGCCACTGTCTTTGATGATGTAGAGGAGTTCTTCGGGGTCAGCCGTAGCGCCGCGGACGGCGTTGGCGGCCCCAGCCATCATGATGCCTTGGTCAGCTATCAGCCAGCGGGGGCTGTTGTCTGCGAAGAGGGCGACGCGAGGAGGGACAGCTTCTTCGGGATTTGGTTCGATGCCGAGGGCTTGGAGCCGGCGGCGAATTGCTGGATTTGTTGGTAGAGTTCGGTGTAGGTAAGCTTGATTTCGGGCTTGCTGTGGGGGTCGTGGAGGGCGACTATTTGACCAAATTTTTGTTGGACGATCGCCCAAATTTCTGGTACTGATTGAATGGAAGTGTAATCGATCAGGCGGCTGAGGTTAGCGCGATCGCGATCGGTCATTTGAGATGATGTGTAAGATGCTGGGGTGTTCATAAGGTATTTTCCGGAGTTTTCGGGGATAAAGTTATTGGTTATAAGTTTAATGTCACAGTTATTTTAGAACTTTGTGGCAGTGTCGTGACAGTTTGCAAACCTGCCATTGTCTGTTCGGAAAATTAGAGATACAAGACGATGACAGTTAGAGTTACAGGATAAATACCTAAAGCACTTTGGTCATCTGTTACAATCTAGATATCTAGAAATCTCAAATACAAGTGTTTACTTATCATGCCCACTGTTAAGATTGAAGCCTAAATATCAGCCTTAGATTTACTTCAAACTGTTGAGCAACTTTGAATTTTCATTTACCCCTCCCCTCAATCATCTGCGTCCATCTAGACCTCCGGGGTACTCCCGCTAGACTGCGTAGCAGTTAGCGGTGAGGGGGATAGGAGGTGAATGAGGAATCCCACCCCCGACCAATTTTGACTACCACTCAAACAGGAAGTGGAGTGGGTGACGAGTGAGCAATTAATCTGAGCTTGTAGGTTTAATCCGACTCTTGAGAGTTCTGATATAGCTTCGCAGTATCTCTGTCTGCGTTCGGTTTGTTTGTTCTGCATATTGCTTTAAAATTTGTAATTCTTCGTTGGGAAGTCTGATGGTAAGTTTATTCATCTTGACTTGTACAGCTATGTGCTGTACAATGTTATCATGCTTTTAACTTACCAGTACCGATTGCAACCAACTACCGAGCAGGTGGCGACCTTGAGCCACTGGGGGGAGTTGTTGCGCCGTCACTGGAACTATGCCTTGGGTCAAAGACTGGATTGGTTGCGTCGCACCAGATGTCAAATCGATCGTTGTCACCTAATTTCAGAACCGATTGGGCATATTCAAGGGCAAGTTGATTACTACTCACAAGCTGCTGACCTCAAAGAAACTAAGCGGTTATTTCCTGAATACAAAGACATTTATGCTGACTGCCAACAACAGAATTTAATGCGGTTGGATAAAGCTTGGAAACGCTGGTTAGTTCCCGATAAAACAGGCAAGAGAGGTGGCAAGCCTAGATTTAAAAAGAAGGGTGACATTTGTTCCTTTACATTTCCCAGAGTTAACAGCCTTAAAGCTGGAGCGCATTTAATAGGCAGTATTTTAAAGCTGTCTAAAATTGGTGAGATACCAGTCGTCCTCCACCGCCCAATACCTGATGGTTTTGAGATTAAACAAGCAACAATTATCGTCAAGGCTGATGGTTGGTATGTCAGTTTTTCGATCGAGGATAACACAGTTCCTTCTCCGTTAGCAGTTGATGAAATTAAGTCCGTTTGCGGTATTGACGTGGGGCTTGAAAAATTTCTCACGACTAGCTCGGGTGAAGCAGTTGCCGTTCCTCATTTTTACCGTAAATCTCAAACGGTTTTAGCCCGTCAACAGCGCCAATTATCCAGAAAGGAAAAAGGGTCTAAAAATTACCAAAAACAAGCCAGTAAAGTAGCCTCGCTGCACCTGCATATTGCTCGGCAACGGCAAGATTTTCATTATTTGGTAGCTCATTGGCTATGTTTAAATTACGACTCGATCGCCTTCGAGAAATTAAATATCAAAGGTCTGGCTAGAACCCGATTAGCTAAATCGATACTTGATGTTGCATGGCGGACATTCTTGAATATATTGCAAGCAGTAGCGGTAAGACGCGGCAAGCACTGTCAAGAAGTTGATGCTAGAGGAACGAGCATCGAGTGTTTTAATTGCGGTGAAAGAGTGGTTAAAGATTTGTCGGTACGAGTTCATAATTGTCCAAATTGTGGAGTTAGTTTAGACAGAGATTTGAACGCATCGCTTAACATTTTAAAACGGACGGTAGGACAACCGTTTGCTGCCTGTGGAGGCTTAGTGGATGCACAGCCTCGCGCGTGCAGGAACTCTCATTTGTGAATTTGAGAAGCCCCCGCCAGAGGGCCTAAGCGATTGGCGGTGGGAGTTGTCACCAATTCTAATATATCCTGAGCAAAGTAGATATGCACTTTTTCAAGCGACATGGCGCGGTGCATCAACCATCGGCGCAGTGCCAAACAAATGTCTGAGATAACTGCGACTAAGTTCGCGGTTCCAGCGTCGCAGCCGCACCATCACTCGCGTGAATGTAAAAGTCAATTCCAACACTAAAGAAAGTTGTTTGAGACTTAGCGAAGCGTTAAACACATCATTGCCATGCGTGCGTTCAATCTGATGATGTTTCAGCAAAGCAATCAGGTTTTTAGTAGAGCCTTTCAGTTGATTGAAATAACTTTGAGAGAAGGCCCAGCGACTGAAACCCCAAAACTTAGCCAAATGATTGATTTCATCCTGTAAAGGTTGGGAAATTGCCTGTTGCAAAGCTCCCGTCGAGTGTACCATCAACCACAAATAAACAGAAGTAGCTCCCCACTCCGTACTCAGGCGGCTAATGACGTGTTTGTAGGTATCTTGCCAAGCGTCACCTGTGGATTGACAGCCATTAACAGAGTTGGGTTTAACTTCCAGTTTTTCTGCTGTCAACTGCTGGTAAATTTTCCTAAAAGTCGGGCAATGTTGGCGTTCTTCTTTTTCCCAGACACCGATTTCTAAGATATTACCATTGGCATCAAAAACTCCTCCCATAAACCGTGCCATTTGCGGGTAAATATGCTGTAAGTAGCACCAACTTTCTCTACCATAGCTGCGAATGGGAGCTTCAATTTCTGCCGCACTTGCCAAAATTTGTAAAAATATTTCTGGCTTGACACCAATAATTTGGTCGCGATTGATTCCTTGCCAATCTATGGGTTTCCAAGCGCGGGGATGCGGGTTGTAAAATTGCTCGGGGAGATCGGAAAGTCGATCGCTCAAAACTTCTACTGACATATAATGGTCGATGAGGGAGTTAATTCTGGCCCGACTTTGCAAGTAGTGAGGATGTTGATACCGATCGCCTGCCAAATCAATTGTATTCATATTATAAGCAGCTTTCATGGTTGCTTCCGGTTCAAAACTTTTACAGCTATTGTGCAGGAGGCATTGGGGAAGTGGCAATGAGTAATGTGCAGGCTGCTGAATTAGTAGCAATTCGATCGACTGAGCTGAAGTCAGGGGAAGTGATATGAAGCAGGGTGAAGTAACTTAATTTATATTAGATCTGAAGTGCGATCGATTAACTTGACAATTTAGATTTTAAATTTAGATTTAATTTTATTACAAAAATCGATAAATTGTCGAAAAGTAGTCAGTTGTTCTGGCTGAACTTGAATCCTTGTCAATAGCTGTTCCAGATAAAATGGTTTGAGTACATCTCCCGGTCTTTTTTTAGAATAGGTAATATTTTTAGCTTCAAATAACGCTCTCAAATAAGCTCCGTGAAACTGAGCGTGAGTGTTAAACTCTTGATATCTGCCCATATTTTCGGGACAGTTAACTGAAACATCGTAATATTTAGTATAATCTAACAAAGGTTTGTTTTGAGGATTTTTAGGATAAATCTTGCGGTTTCCTAACAGCCAACTTTAATACAGTTAATTCCCAAGCTGTTTTCAAATTCATCAATCAGGATTACAGTTCCTGCGGGCGACAAGTATAGTTCGGCAATGTGAATGAAAGTCTTCAGCATTCCTGAAGAAATATTGTTTTGTAAAATCCAATTATTAACACCTATTTCTTTTATTAGAATAGGAAAACTGGCATAAGATGGAGTTCCATGATCTTCTATAATTTCTATCTTAACATCTTCTACTTGAGGAAAAACCTCTATAAATTTGGCTTTTATTTTTTTGACAATATCTGGATAATGGCGAGCTATGAAAGCCAGCTTAAGAAGTATTGGCATCTTACTTGCTTGAACGCTTTCTAAAGGAAGATCTTCATTGAAAAATGTTGATTGTACTTGTGTTAGTAGAGACACACGGTAAATATTATTAGCTTTATTCAATAACCTCTCATTATCGCTGTAAATTACCTTATTAAAACCCTCCTGAACAGGTGAGATATCTTCTTCTTGATTTAAGATTTTAACTGCGCTTTGAAATGGCGATAATTTCGGCGTTGTCTTGCCTTTGAATTGAATTTCATCAGGTGTTCTTTCTATAATTAAATTTTCCTCTCTGAATAGATGTTCTCGAACAATTCTAGATTGATGAATTTCGTCTTCCTTATTCGGAATGATGGCAGAGATTTTTTTTGTTTCAAATTCGCCTTGCCAGCGGTACTCTACATTGTTTACTGTCGAGAATGTGATGTCCCATGCTAAACCGTTTAATGAAGCACCATTAGCTATCTGTTGTAAACTCAAAATACCTTTCAAAATTTGTGTTTTGCCGACACCAGATACGCCAACTAATAAAGCCAAGTTGGAAAAAGATATTGGTTCAAAACGCCATTCTAATTCATGATCCCAAAAAGCTACTTTTTTAATTTTCATTTCCCCCTTCCTCAATCATCTGCGTCCATTAGCGTTCATCAGCCTACATTTGCAGTTAAAAACTCCCTTCAAAAACCGATTCCCATCCCATCTCCATCAATTCTACTATATGCCGATCGAACGAGTAGATATGTCCGCACCTGAACATGGCTGAATATTAGATAGAGCCTGGGAAGCGGTTTTCCAGAGGCTTTGCCTCGAAGAGCGATCGGGAAAATTGGAGGCAGAGCCTCCGGATCTGCGTTACTAGGCTCTGCCTAGTAACGAGTAAAGAGTAGTTGCGGTTTCAACCGCCGAATCATCAAGGGGATAGCAAACTAACCCTGAACCCAAGCATTGGCAGCTTCCCATCCCAAACCGTGGCGGACAATAGTTGGTTCGCTTTCTGTCAAATCGAGAATAGTAGAAACTTGATATCCCGGATCGGAACCGTCATCGACTATTATATCTACTAACTTTTCTAAACAGTCAAATAGTTCTGCTTTGCCAAAACTTTTTGCTTCTGCTACTGCCACAGGTGATTCACCTTCAGAATCGGCAGTAATGTGAGCGGAAGTTGAAATAATTGGATTTCCCAAAGTTTCTACAAGTGCAGAACAAATGGGGTTATCAGGCACGCGAATTCCAGTTGTTTTGCGTTTCGGATTCATGACTAATCGCGGCACTAACTTTGATGCTGGAAGCACAAAAGTGTATGGCCCTGGAATTAATCGTTTGATAATTCGGTAAGCTTCATTGTTGACGATCGCATATTCCGAGATATTTGACAGAGAAGAACAGAGGAATGTCAAGGGCTTATCGTTGGATAGTTGCTTGATCCGCCTAACTCGATCGATCGCAGATTTGGCATTGAGGTCGCAGCCGATCGCGTAAACTGTATCTGTCGGATAAAGCATCACCGCTCCATTTTTGAGGGCGCCTTTAATCTTCTCGATTCGATCTTTTTGGGGTGTCACTGGATGCACTTCGTAAATAATTGCCATGTTAAGATATTGCACGCTAAGCGGCCGCAAGATTTGCTGAAACAATCAATGTTGAAAATTAATTGCTAATAATGAATAAAATAGCTTATTTTGAATGCCCCACTGGCATTGCTGGCGATATGTGTATTGGAGCCCTCATCCACGCGGGTGTCCCTTTGGAGTATCTAATCGAAAAACTGAATTTGCTGGGCATTTCGGCAGATTATCAATTGCGTACCGAATTAGTTCACCGCAATACTCAACAGGCAACTAAATTTTATGTCGATTTAGTTGCCGAGTCAGCCCCAAAACCAGATCCGGCGATCGATCCCTCGGAAACGGAATCCCCAACTTTCGATCGCCGCCATCACCAACATCATCACGGTGACGAACATTCTCACAGTCACGGCGAAGTAGATCCAGAAATTAGCCATACTCATCACCGCCACTTGCCCAAAATTGAGCAAATCATTCTCTCTGCAAATTTGCCTCCACGAGTGGAAGCCTGGAGTTTGGAGGTATTTCGGAAATTAGCAGAGGCAGAAGCTGCCGTACACGGCATTCCTCCGAATCAGGTTCATTTTCACGAGGTGGGGGCAACGGATGCAATTGTTGATATTGTCGGCACTTGTTTGGGTTTGGATTGGTTGGATATTGACGAATTTTATTTTTCGGCAATGCCGACTGGCGGGGGTACGGTGAAGGCAGCCCACGGTAGGTTGGTGGTGCCGACACCGGCGGTGATGCGATTGTGGGAAATGCATCGAGTGCCGATTTATAGCAATGGGATCGATCGCGAATTGTGCACGCCTACGGGCACTGCGATCGCCTGTACTTTGGCTGAGGGGTTCGGCCCGCCACCGCCGATGCAAATTCAGGCGATTGGTTTGGGTGCCGGTTCGAGATTGTTGGAAATTCCTAATATTTTGCGTTTGTGGATTGGGGAAAAGGAAGAAGGAAGTTCGGCAACGGATTGTGTAACGGATGTAACGGATGGAAGAAAGAGGAAAGAAGGAAAAAGGAAGAGGGAAGAGGGGAGTGGGAGTTCGGCAACGGATTGTGTAACGGATGTCAGGAAGAGGGAAGAGGGAAGAGGGAAGAGGGAAGTATTTAACCAATTCCCGATGCCCGATGCCCCATGCCCGATGCCCAATTCCCAAGAAACTATTGTGGTGTTGGAAACGCAAATTGACGATTTGAACCCGCAGGCGATCGGCTATGTTTTTGATGCTTTGTTGGCTGTCGGCGCCCTGGATGTCTTCACTCAGCCAATTGTGATGAAAAAGTCGCGGCTGGGGGTGTTGCTAACTGTGATTTGTCATCCCGAAACTCACGATGCTTGCGAAGCAGTTATTTTTTGCGAAACTACTACTTTAGGAATACGCCGATCGACTGAACACAGAACGATTTTGCACCGAGAAATCCAGAAAGTCCTAACGAAATATGGCGAAGTGCAAATAAAAGTTGCGAGGACTGGACAAATTATTACTAACGTGCAGCCGGAATACGAAGATTGCGCGGAAATTGCCAGACTTCATAATCTTAGCTGGCGGGAAGTTCACCGCTTGGCACTCCAAATTTGGTACGATCGAAAGTGATGAGTTACTCACCTAAGGGGAATTATACCTCTTCACTTTCATCCTGCTATATACCGAGGCCAAATTTTTCAATTAATTGCTTGAATTGCTGCTACAAATTAGCAGCAATATTTCTTTACTTTTAATCTAATTTGGAATGCACAAACTATCAATAACTAGAGTTTTTTAATATTTAATTTAGATTTATACCTATATTTACGTAGATCAGCTAGAATATTGTCGTGATTGCTTCATACGAAATTCACAATTGTCCGCATCATGCGTGTCGATTATAAAGATTCAGTAAAGATGAGCCGATAGCTGTAGCCAGTCTAGCTATTCTGTGAGCTATAATCGGAGCCAGCGAAAACAACACTTACGCAATAACCACAATTTTCTGAAACAACCAAAACTCCAAAATTCTCCAGGTTTTTCAGGGAGGCCAGAAATAATAAGTTTTCGTCTCACAAGTCAAAAAGCATTTTTCTACCAACTATGTTACAACTAAAAAAATTCTAATTGTGCCATAACCTGGTTGGTTTTCAGTCAAACAATTTGACATAACAGTTTAACAGGGGAATTTATGAACAAAAGATTAGGGGTAAAGAATTACTTTACCCAGTCACCAGAATCATTGCAAAATGTCCCTGCCATGCAAAAACTATTGGAGGAGATAGTTGCAAAACCGACATTAATTGCAAAATTAAGTGAAGCCTGTGAAATTTATGATTTTCAGCTAGGTGATGAAATCGTCAAATATCAAACCCAGAATAATGATAGCCATTTATTTGAACAAGAACAAATAGAGCGCAATTGTTATTTAGTTAATCAGGGAAGAGTCAGGCTGCTAGTAGTAGAAGCTTTTCAACGGGAGGAAGTTTCGGCGACAGTCTTGGAAGTAGGAGAAATATTTGGACGCGACAACTTATTTATTGAAAGCGAACTGCCTTACAGAGCAATTGCAGCGGGTAATTGCTCTGTAGTGAAAATTGATGCTGTTAAATTGCAGCCAATTTTAGACGAGTTTCCTCAACTGGAAAAGCACTGGCAACAACAGTCCCAAGAGCGGCAACGATTGATATTTTTGAAGACGCAAACAGAATTGCGATCGATCGATCCCCAGCAACAGCAAACCCTCTGGCCTCACTTACTTCCTTACATAGCAGAAACCCGAATTGCGGCGGGAGTTTCACTCGCTCAGCAATATCAAAAATCTACAAATCATTTTTGGCTCCGCAGCGGTAAAATAGAAGGTCAAAAACCACCAAGTATCGGCAGTAACTGGGGAGATTCTGCACCGATCCCCGAAGACTGGAAAGCTGAAACAGAACTGATAATTTATGAGCTGAGTGCCGAACAGTGGAAAATCGCAAAAGCCACCATTGCCGATGACAGCAATGCTCGCCCTAAAGTCATCCGCAAATCTCGGACTTTAACCTTAGTACCGCCTTCCCAAAATACCAAAACTCTCTCAACAACTGAGCCACCAAACTTAACCGCAGTTGATAATTCCCAAGCCAAAACTGGGATTATCATATTTCCCAAACCCAAGCGGCGCAAATGGTTTGGCACCAGCCAACCTTTTATTCAACAGCAAAGTACAGCAGATTGCGGAGCTACCTGCTTGGCAATGATTAGCCAATATTGGGGTAAGAAATTCAGCCTCAATTACTTGCGTGAAATAGCAGAAGTTGGTCGCAGTGGTGCATCGCTCAAAAATCTAGCAAAAGCAGCCGAAAGAATGGGATTTCAGGCTCGTCCGGTGCGAGCTTCTTTAACTCCCCTCCGCAATCAAAATCCCTGGATTGCTCACTGGCAAGGAAATCACTATGTTGCAGTTTACAGTGTCAAAAATCAACAGATTTTAGTTGCTGATCCGGCGATGGGCAAACGATGGATCAGTATTAAAAAATTTACTGAAAATTGGACAGGTTATGCCCTAATTTTAGACCCAACGGCCGCACTGTATCGAAATCATGATGCTGAACACAAAGGCATCAAAACCGAAAATTTTCTCGCTATAGTTTGGCCTTACCGCGCTACAATCGTCCAAATTGTCGTCATCTCCTTACTCATCCAAATATTTGGGATCATTACTCCCCTATTTACCCAGGTAATTCTTGACCAAGTGGTTGTTAGCAAAAGCATAGTAACGCTGCACGTCTTTGCAGTCGGACTGCTGCTATTTAGTATTTGGCGCTTGCTATTGGGTGCAACCAGACAATACTTGCTCGATTACCTTTCTAATCGCATTGATTTGACTTTAATTAGTGGTTTTATCAGTCACACTCTCAGTTTGCCAATCAAATTCTTTGAATCGCGTCAGGTGGGTGACATCTTAACGCGCGTTCAGGAAAATCGAAAAATTCAGGCGTTTCTGACTCGCCAAGCGATTACTGCTTGGCTAGATGCTTTGATGGCCGTAGTTTACATCGGACTGATGATTTACTACAACGGGCGTCTGGCTTTGTTGGTTCTGGCTTTAATTCCGCCGATCGTGATTTTGACTTTAGTTGCAACTCCGTTTCTGCGAAACGTATCGCGGGAGATATTTAATGAAGCTGCTAAGCAAAACTCATCTTTGGTAGAAATGATTACTGGGGTGGCGACGATTAAAGCAACTGCTGCTGAGCGAGAAATGCGCTGGCGTTGGGAAGACCTCTTTACAAGTACAATTAATGCCCAATTTCGGGGGCAAAAATTGGGAAACTCGTTGCAAATAATTGGGGGTTCGATCAATACTTTGGGTAGCACAGCTTTGCTTTGGTATGGGGCAATGCTGGTGATTCAAGACGAGTTAACGATCGGTCAGTTTGTAGCTTTTAATATGATGATTGGGAGTGTGATTTCTCCTGTGTTGTCAGTGGTGGGACTTTGGGACAGGTTTCAGGAAGTGCTGGTTTCGATCGAACGTTTGGATGATGTATTCTCCGCTGAACCTGAAGAAAGTCCTTACAAACCAATGCTGGTGTTGCCACGCATTCAGGGAAACGTCAAGTTTGAGAATGTTTCTTTCCGCTATTCCCAAGATGACGAGCGGAATACGCTACAAAATATTTGCTTTGAGGTGCAAGCTGGAGAAACTGTGGCAATTGTCGGCCGCAGCGGTTCAGGCAAGAGCACTTTGGTGAAGCTGCTACAAGGTTTCTATTATCCAGAAAAGGGGCGGCTGACAATCGACGGGCACGATATTCGGCACATTTCCGTGCAGTCGCTGCGCAGTCAGTTGGGTGTTGTGCCTCAAGATTGTTTCCTGTTTTCGGGAACGATTTTGGAAAATATCACGCTGTATAAAAATGGGCAGGGTGATAATTCCACAGGCTTAGAAGAGGCGATCGAAGTTGCTAAGTTAGCAGAAGCTCACGCCTTTATTCAAGATATGCCACTGGGTTATCAAACTCCTGTGGGGGAAAGGGGAACAAGTTTGTCTGGGGGCCAGCGGCAGCGAATTGCGATCGCCCGCGCTTTGTTAGGCGATCCCCGAATTTTGGTTTTGGATGAAGCAACTTCTTCCTTGGACACCGAGTCCGAGCGAAGGTTTCAGCAAAATCTCGCCCGCATTAGTCGCGATCGCACTTCGTTTATCATCGCTCACCGGTTGTCTACGGTGCGGAATGCCGATCGCATTTTAGTTTTAGACAAAGGCATTTTAGCCGAACAAGGAAACCACGAGAAATTAATGGCTGAACGTGGACTCTACTATCACCTTGCTCAGCAACAACTCGATCTTTAAGGAAGAAGGTTTAATTTTCGACTTCCAATTCTCAATTCTCAACAGCCAACTGCCAATTGCCAACTGTCAACTTCCAATAGACTAATTTGGGGTAACTACAATGCTTTCAGAAGACGCAAACAAATTGTACGCCAATCCTGATGAGATAGCTGAAGTTTATGGGGGAGTAGCTTCAAGGCAGGAAAACGAAGCCAGAAAAAAAGACCGCTCCTTAGAAGTAGTCGAACCTCAAAATCGCTCTTCTAAAGTTAATGACTATCTCAATCCTGGAAACTTTCAGACTCCTGATACTGATAATTGGTCTACTTCTTTACATTCGGTACTTGACCAGCCACCAGTATCTTTACCTCAGCGGTTGATCTTGGGAGGTATGGCTTTTTCGTTAGCTTTTGGAGCCTGGGCAACTTTCGGAAAAATCGATGAAGTTGGCAAAGCTCAAGGCAAATTAGTTCCCAAAGGTGATGTTTATAAAATTCACTCAACTGAGCCGGGAAAAGTAGTTAACCTGGCGATCCAAGAAGGTCAAAATGTCAAAGCTGGACAATTATTGGCAGAATTAGACCCGGAAACTGCTGCGAGTGAGGTGGAGCGTCTCGATAAAATACTCGACGCTTATAAGATTCAATTGGTGCAAGAAGTGAGTTCGATCGAACGAACGCGACTGGAAGCTCAAGCCAGCAAATCGATCGCGGAAGCGGACAAGCGGGCGGCCCAAGCTGCGATCGCCCGTGCGAGTGCCTCAGTCGCCACCATGCAGTCTCAAATCGATCAATTGCAAGCAGATGTAGTCTTCCAGCAAGCTCGCCAGCAACAACTCAAACCTTTGGAAAAGAACGTCCAAGACTTGCTCTCACAACAGAAAACAGATATTAACTCTCAGCAAGGGCGGCGCGATCGCATACAACCATTGCAACGCAAGACTCAAGATTTGCTGACGCAACTAAAAGTAAAAGTAGCGGCTCACAAAGAGCGGATCGCCCGACTCAAACCATTGGTAGATGAAGGAGCACTGTCAAAAGACGTTTTGTTTCAAGCTGAGGAAGCTTTGCGGGAAAGTGAAAATGCTGTAATTAGAAGCCAATTGGGAGACGAAACTCAAGCTCACGATCGCGCTTTTAATGTCGAGCAAACCCTGCGCGACAAACAAAGCGCTCAGATCAGAAGTCAACTGTCTGATGCAACTCAGGTGAAGGAAAAGCTATTTGAAGTTGAGCAAGCTTTGCGCGATCGAACTAGCACAATCTCTAAAACTCAAGGTCAATTAACAGAACAATTAGCAGAAGTCGATCGACTGCAAGCCCAAGCCGCCAGCCAACAAGCCACAGCCCGTCAAATGCACTTAGAAAAAGAGCAAAAAATTCAGCAGTTGGAAATGCAGTTAAATCAAATCAAATCTAAAATAGCTGAAACCGAAACCATGCTTACTCAAGCCAAAAATAAACTCAAACAAAGATTTCTTTACGCACCAGTCAACGGCATTATCTCCACTCTCAACATCCACAACACCGGCGAAGTCGTTCAACCAGGCCAAACTCTTGCGGAAATGACTCCAACTCAAGCACCTCTGGTACTTGAAGTCAATTTGCCGAACCGAGAAGCGGGATTTATCAAAACCGAAATGCCGGTCAAAGTCAAATTCGATGCTTTTCCCTATCAACATTACGGCGTTGTTTCAGGCAAAGTGGTTTCTATTTCGCCAGATGCCAAAACCAACGAGCGATTGGGCGTTTTCTATCAAGTACAAGTAAGTCTCGATCGAGACTCGGTAACAGCCAACAATCAAACCTGGAAACTCAAAGCCGGTCAAACAGCCACCGCCGAAATAGTTATCCGTCAGCGCAGCATAGCCGACATTTTGCTTGACCCCCTCAAGCAACTACAAAAGGGTGGCATGAGTTTGTAGTCATTAGACATCTCCTATAATTATTGTGGAACAGGCATCCTGCCTATTCTTTACACCCTTTTTAGGAGAGGTCTATTAGTCATTAGTCATTGGTAATTAGTCAACTGTCAACTGTCAACTGTCAACTGATTTGCACCTTACACAAAACAGGATAAAGCTATGACTTCCCAATTTCACCCTTCTGCCAATCATTCGCAAGTTGGAATCAAACCCGAACAATTGGATGAGATAATTTCAGCCATTCTGGCAGGAAAGTATTCTTGGGCTTGTTTTTTACTTTTGCGCTGTGTCGGTCACAATCCTCTCGACTACATCCCCTATCGCACTTCCAACCGCTTACTCAAGGAAAATAGTCAAATCAGCAAGCCCAGTAAATCGGAAACTAAGTCTGCATTGGGCAAAATTGCCGATTTAGATTATCTAGAGGTGGTGAGGGATAAACGAGCCGGAGTTCGAGGGGGTTCTGTTACTGAGACTTGGAGCGAGTTGTACTCAGATCCAAAAGATTTTGTACTTGAAGCCAAGGAAGGACAAGATCTCTCGGCACCAACAGTTGAGTGTTTGCCAATTTCAAATCAAAGATTTTTTACGGGATTTAAGACACATTGGTGTAATTTCGCGAGCGAGTAGATTAGACATCTCTCATAATTATTGTGGAACAGGCATCCTGAATTATTGTGGAACAGGCAGGATGCCTGTTCTTTACAGCCTTTGAGAGGAGATGTCTAATGTTTTGGTTTAGTCACCGCGGGCGATCGGGTTTGCTCTCAACAAGAACGATCGTCCTGAAATTAAAAATTTTATCATCGAAAAAACACCACGAAAAAAATAAAAATGCCAAAATGGCAACACCAGTCAAATTTATTAATTTACAATCAAAATGCCTCAATTTATAACCATCACCAACACATAAAATCATGCCAAATACTTTATTCTTACAACCAATTTCTTCCCCCGATAATCCTAATCCTAACTATGCTAGTGCTACAGGAGGAGCTGTTTTTTCCAACTATAGTCAAGCAGGTTCAGACTTTTTGACTCCCACCGATACAGATACCTTAGTTAACCAAGGGGTAACCGTTGCTATTGCTAATGCCGAAGCTGTTTTTAGCAACGACCCAAATTTCTCTGCCCTCTTTACAGAGAGTTCTGTAATTAGTCTTGAAGGAGCATCTCAGGCAAATTCTAGCAGCGAAGCTAAAGTGATTGCTAGTTTTTCTGTCGCCAAAAATGAAACTTTCTCTTTCGATTTTGCCACTGACTTACAAATAGAAGCAAAAGAAATTGAAAATCGTAGGGCTGAATATAACCACGCTCAGGGTAAAATCTCTTTCCTCATCCTAGAAACTTCCGATACCAAAAAGCCGAAAGTATTAGACTTTTTTGGCATGAATGGAAAGTTAATCTCTGCCGATCGCAAGGGCGATTTGAAGCTAAGATATTCCCCCCACCAAAACCGCATTACCATTAACGATCAAAATCTAACCCGTGACATTGATGGCAACAATAACAAAGATTTGCTCACAGGCGCGGTTAGCGGCCATTATGAAAGAAAGTTTAACCACGATCTCAAAATAACCGTAGTGGAACTGAGTACCAGTGAGACGAAACTTAAGCAAGATACTTTAATCGGTCAACTCGGTTCAGATGTCACCTACGGCACAATCTGGAATGATTTAACATTCGGAAATTCAGCCCCAAACAAGATGTATGGCAGCCTCGGAGACGATCAACTCTATGCACAAGGAGGCGATGATATCCTTGAAGGTGGTTCAGGCAACGATAAGTTGGACGGTGGTGACAAAAATGATAAAATTTATGGCGGCGATGGTAATGATACCCTGATTGGTGGTCCAGGTGATGATACCCTGGTTGGTGGTATTGGCAATGATGTGATGAGAGGCAATCAAGGCAAGGATCTATTTCTTTTCCATAAGGATGATAGCTTGCTCACAGGAGAGTTAGATATTATCAAAGACTTCAAAGCTGATAAAGCTCAGATTAAATTGCAGGGATGGGGTACGATGAATGCCTCAGATTTATTACAGGGAATCGCAACATCACCATTCCAGATCGCCGATACCTCAGATGGTACTCTCTTAAGTTCTAGTTCTGGTGGAAAAGTTCTCTTGGAAGGTGTGAAGGTCAACCAACTCAATGTCGGCAACTTCTTGTTTTCTTAAAAATTAATTAATATCAGGGCATTTAACAACCAAAATCAGGGAATTTAACAAACAAAATTAAGGGCATCTTAGCTAGAAATGCCCTGACTTTTTGTTGATTTTTACTACTTGCCATCCCAGCATTTATCTATAAAAATACTGCCAAAATGGCAACTATCACAGCATAAATATATTTATGCTGTTGACAGCATACTAAAAATTTCAAACAAGACAGCAAAACATATGGTATTAGTAAACGGAACTTTCCGCAATGACATTATCGGACTTGATACTATCCTAAAATCAACAAATCTAGATGATGTCATATTCGGCAGTGGTGGAGATGACAGTATTTTTGCAGGAGCGGGAAAAGATTTTGTGTCTGGAGGTTCAAACAACGACACGATTTACGGCGCCGATGACGATGACCAATTGTTTGGAAACAGCGATAATGACTTCTTGGATGGAGGCAACGGCAATGACTACCTGGATGGAGGAAGTGACAACGACACCATCTATGGAAGAGGCGGCGACGATCGAATAAATGGTGGATTTAGTAATGACTTGCTGTTCGGAGGTACGGGTAATGACCAGCTTCTGGGTAGCGGCGGCAACGACACCATGATTGGAGAACAAGGCGATGACACGCTGGTTGGTGGTTTAGGCAACGAACTGCTTGATGGAGGTCTCGGCAAGGACAATCTCAACGCTGGCGGAGGCAGTGACCGAATCATCGGAGACGGGGTTTTTAGCCCTGGTCTTGTAGGGGACAATGATACTATCCTTGGCGGCGACGGTGATGACACCATCTACGGCGGCTTCATCAATACCTCCGGCTTCAGTGGCAATGACAACTTAGATGCGGGCAATGGCAATGATTTGATCATTGGGTGGGATGGCAATGACACTATGGCAGGGGGCGGCGGTAATGACAACCTTGATGCGGGCATAGGCAATGACATCGTTACAGGGGGCAGTGGCAATGACAACATGATTGGTCATTTAGGGGATGATACTTTGACTGGTGTTAACAGCGCTAGCACTCTTCCGGGAGCTTTTGAGATTGATACTTATAGAGGCGATGTATCTGGCGTACCCCTAGCTTTGAGAGGAAAGACACTTTCGTTCTCGGTGATGCAAATAATGTTTACTACAAATCTGCTGCTAATAGCGACTTCGCTTTGATTATAGACTTCCAGAATAGTTTGGATAAAATTCAGCTTAAGGGAAACGCGGCTGACTATACTTTGTCGCTAACAGCCACTCCAGGTGCGCCAGCGGGTACTTTGGATACAAGAATTTTCTTGGGTACAACAACGGAATTAATTGGTATCGTGTCGGGGGTTGGTACCGCAGGAGGTGTTCCCATTTTGAGTCTTGCGAACTCTACCCAATTTGTTTACATTTAATATCTTCGGAAACAAATCAGCTAGAAGAAAGCAATCACCACCTATGCAAGTAGGTGGTGATATCATGTTAGGTCGGTTGACCACGATCGAAAAGGTTCGTAGTCAGGACTTTAGTCCTTAGATTCCGGGTTCATGAAGTACAGTTTGTAGGGTGCGGATCTGCAAGATCTTGGATAATTTGCTGATTGACGGTGGCGACGCACCTTACTTACGACAAGGGCGACGCACCTTACTTACGACAAGATTGTGTGTACCACATCTACATGGAATATGCTTTATAAATTTTTTACCCCACCCCAACCCTCCCCTTACTAAGGGGAGGGAGTAAGAAGTTCACAAATGATTTAGGATTGCTATATAAAAAACAATTCCGAAAGCTTGATAAGCAAGCTTTCAGATTCTGCAATTAACTTTTGGGTTTTCATCTACCAGTAGTCCTCAGAAGAACTACTGGTTTTTTAGATAGTTTGGATTAACCTGTGATTGAAATAGAGGTACCACTAGCGGAAGCGAAACCGTCGCTAGTATAGGTGAAGCTAAGTGCTTCGGCGTGAGCATTTTTACCGTAGGCAACTGCATCAGCTTCTCCAAAAGCGCTAACGCCCTTCACATCAGCTTTCACATAAAATTCTTTGTAGACATCTACGAATTCGTAGAATTCCAGGTTGGTGTAATTATCGATATCGGCGATACCACCAACGATATTTTCTGATTGGACGACTTCCAAGTAATTTAGATCGGAGATAATCATGGCTTTGTTCCTTGATAGTGAGTTGTTTGTTGACTCAATTCTGCGATTAACTTTTGGGTTTTCATCTACCAGTAGTCCCCAGAAGAAC
>JAAUPI010000260.1 GCA_012035135.1 Microcoleus sp. CSU_2_2 | reverse complement strand
TAATTAGTTTGGATGGGCGATCTAATTGGCTCGAAGGAGTGCTGCTTTTAGCAACATATACTGTGTTGGGAGCAGCATTTTACTTTCACCCCATTACTTGAACCAGGGGAAGAAAGGACTGAAGTCCTCACTACGAACTTGTAGGGTGTGTCAGTTCGGAGTTCCTGAATAATCAATGAAAACACGATCTACTGACGCACCCTACTTTAACTAGCTGTTTCCTCGGCGGTTGCTATAACAAAAATTAGGCAGGAATTAGTACGGACAGCGACACTCTTGAACAGTAACACACTCTATTCTGCAACTTTTTCCTCTGCGTCTCCTCTCGCGACAATCAGCATTATCCTGACATTGTGAGGTGACTTTGTTCTCACAAATTTGCTGACGCGGAAAAGTACCTAAATTTTGTACAGAAACTTGAGCGGTAAGTGTACCCTGTTCTATAACTTGGTTATTTTCTTTGATTTCATAGGTAAATTTATTTTCGCCCTCTAAAACCGAAAAAGTTCTTGTTTTGTGACTGTTTGCTAACTTAAATCCAAAACTTTCGGAAAACTCACCTTTGTCATAACTTCTATCCGTGTAAGGAGAGGGGTTAGTTTCCATGCCATCGGTCACATTTTTAATCAGCACTCTTCTGTTAGGGGCGGGGGGAGTCTTGCTGGAAACAAATCGAGCGCTTTGCGAATCAGGAGAGATGCCACTTCCGGGACACTGACCTATATATTCAACGCGCTTAAATTGAATCATGTTAATATTAAAACTGTTTTCGTTTTTTACCCGAAATTGTGCTTCGTTAGTCTGCTGGGCGCTGACGGTAAAAGCTGCTAGTGTCACTAAAATTGCTCCCACCAAAAGAGCTAGGAATTTGATTGGTGGCTTCCCCGTAAAATATCTGGCGCGTTTCATCTTTTTATATCTCCAATGTGAAAAAATCTCATTTTTTTAAGTAGTAATTTTAACTAGAAAGCATATCTGTTGTCAAGATCGAGAAAATAGGTTTGTAGTAAGGACTTTAGTCCTTCCTGCTGAGTCTCTCCACAAATGAATGAAGTATGATGGTGCGTCATCTCGGAGTTTCTCGATAATTAATGAAATAACCATAGCTGACACACCCTACTTTAAAATGTTACTCGATCGCGCCACTTTTCTACAGTCTTTTTTCTGATGCCGGACAACCTTTCTACATCATCCCAAGACTTAAAAGGCTGATTTTGCCGCGCTGCAATTATTTTCTCGGCTAACTTCGGACCAACTCCCGGTAAGGTTTCCAATTCTTCGCGGCTGGCTGAATTTAAATTGATTAGCTTTGTTTCAGCAATTGGAGATTTAGTCGCTGCATTGTTCCCTGTCGCAGTCGGAGGTTTTGAGGCCGCTTGTCGTGATTCGCACTCTTTTTGCTTAGCATCAATTTTCTGCTTAATTTTGGCGGGAATTCCCAAAATTGCACCTTTGTACAGCCGATCGAACTCCCGCTCAAAATGGGCTGCAACTACAGGACTTTCGATCGCCAACAGCGTTTCGTCATTGCCGTGATTCGCCGCCTTAGTCCAGTTATGAGAACCACTAATTACCGTATTTCCATCCACAACTCCGAACTTGTGATGTAGACGATCGCCCATTGGCAGCGGCGACACTCCTACCGTAGAAATTGGCTGTTGCCAAGGACTATTTTCAGCTTTTAACTGGCAATTATCACTTAAAGTCACCCCCATCATATCTAACCCTTCACTGTAAGAGCGATAAATAAAATTAGAGTCAATTAAAGCTCGCACCGCAACTCCCCGCCTAGATGCAATTTCTAGAGTATTTGCTAACCGCTGTTCCGAAAATACAAACAATGCCAAATTAACCGACTTGTTCGCAGTCGATAAAATTCTATCGATCGAAGCATTTCCGCTGTTTTCCCAAGGCAAACTCGCAGCCGTCGGCGAAAACTGCACCATCACATTTGCAGTTCCCACTCTGATTTTTTGTACTTGACGAAATGGCTTTTTAATGCCAAACTTGCTGTCGGGTTTGCCTCCAGGCCCGTCGCCCCACATGATGTTAAATTCTTGAGTAAATAGTTGTGCTAATCGAGCATTCTCAATTTTTAGCAAATTGTTCGCATTGCCACGACTTGCTACTGTCTTAAAATCGCCATGCACATCGCTCGTTGTAAAATTAGCGGAAGTTACAATTACTGTTTTGCTATCAATTACTATGAATTTGTGGTGCATCAAATTACTGCCCTTAGAACCGTCGGCAGTATCGTCTATTACAGGAATGCTCGCATTTTTGACAATTACTAAAGCGTCGCCTTGTTCGATCTCTTCCGCACTCAATTTACCGTCTTTATTAGTATCGGCAAGTTGAACAAATTCGTTGTAACGATCGCGCTCTCTTTCCGGTAACTTGGCTAACTCCTGGGCTGTATAATCGCTCCAAGGGCGATTATACATATGTTCGACAATCAATCTGACTTTGATCCCAGAACGCTGTCGATCGGCCAATTCTCGCGCAATACCGGGCAATCGAAACTCCTGAACCGCTATATCTACAGTCGATCGAGCACTCTTCAGGGCCTCTGCAATTAACTTTTCTAAATCATCTCCAGGCCTAGTTTGCTGGCGGTAAGGCTCTGTATAACTCGAAGTGAGCGACTGATTGAAGTATATTTGCAGCAAAGGGTCTTGAGGCAGCGGAGTCTGACTCAGAGCTAAATTTTGCACATCTTGCTGCTTTTGCCCGCAAGCCGCAAGGCACATTGCCAGCAGCGCAGGACAGCACAAACGTAGTAAAGTATAATAAAGTTCAGCCACAGAAATTTTTAAATTATTGAGGTTGTCGCTATCTCACAGTTCAAAATTCGATAATCTGAAGTTAGAACAAATTAAATTTATGCAAGGGGATAGATTTTGCGTCTTGTAGGACTGCCGCGATGCCGGAAGCATCACTGGTAGGGTAGCAGCATTCAGGGGCGTGGGTCAAACCCGATACCGCTGCTTTATGGCTAAAAGAAAAAGAATTTTTCCGTGCGGTCACAAAGGATATGGTAAAGCGTGCCATCGCTGTACGCAAGAGTTTGTCGCACAGCAGCATTACGTTCAAGTGTTGACGGAAAAACAAACCAAAAAACAGGAGAAGGAAGCATCATTTGCCAGAGACACCATCGATCTCAGAGGTCTGCCCGACCACGTAGTTACTAAAGCCCGCGCTATTATAGCAGCTTTGGGCGAAAATAAGAATTACAGAGATTTTGGCGGAAAACGCTTGCGTCACAACCGTTTTATCATCAGTATTCCTGTAGGACGCAACTACAGAATGCTGTGCGAAGATTGCGGCACATTCTTAATTCCCCAAAAAGTTTTGTCCCACGAAGACTACAACGTCTGTAAACCAGGAAGTTAGTTATTAGTTATTAGTCATTAGTCATTAGTTCGCCAACTGTCAACTGTCAACTGTCAACTGTCATTACTGCCTTTAGTAGAATAAGTGCCTTACTTTTTCGGTAATCATTCATTATTTAGTTATTTAAAGCCATGCAAATTTATCTCGACTATAGTGCTACAACGCCAACACGCCCAGAAGCGATCGATTCTATGCAAAAAGCTCTCACTCAACATTGGGGGAATCCTTCCAGTTTGCACGAATGGGGGCAAAGATCTGCGACAGCTTTAGAATTAGCCAGAATGCAGGTTGCTAGCCTGATTAATGCCCTACCGGAATCGATGATTTTCACTTCCGGCGGTACTGAAAGTGACAACTTGGCAATTATGGGAATTGCTCGTCTTTATGCCAAGCCACAGCACATAATTATCTCTAGTGTAGAGCATTCGGCAGTAGCAGAACCCGCGCGACAACTCGAACAGTGGGGATGGGAAGTGACGCGCCTACCGGTGGATAAGTTTGGGCGCGTTCACGCTTGGGATTTGCAGCAGTCAGTGCGATCGAATACAGTGTTAATTTCGATCATTTACGGGCAAAGCGAAGTTGGTACGCTGCAACAAATTGAAGCATTAGGAAAGATTGCACGCGATCGCAATATCCTGTTTCATACGGATGCAGTTCAAGTTGCCGGTAGACTTCCTATTGACGTGCAAAAACTGCCCGTAGATTTGCTTTCTCTTTCCAGTCACAAACTTTATGGGCCGCAAGGTGTGGGTGCGCTTTACGTGCGTCAGGGCATTGAATTACTACCAATATTAGCCGGTGGTGGTCAAGAATTGAAACTGCGTTCTGGTACGCAAGCAGTGCCGTCTATTGTGGGTTTTGGGGTGGCGGCGGAATTGGCATTGCAGGAGATGGATGTGGAAACTGCGAGGTTAATTGAATTACGCGATCGACTTTTCGATCGATTAGCTCATGTACCCAGTTTAGTACCAACAGGCGATCGATATTGTAGGCTACCACATCATGTCAGTTTTTCTGTTGTTTCTCCTGCCTGTCGCTCTTATCAATCATTCCCTGCTTACGGAGATACAGGAGAAATAACTGGCAAAACTTTAGTCAGACAGCTAAACTTAGCAGGAATTGGCATTAGTTCAGGTGCTGCTTGTAGCAGTGGAAAACTGACTCCCAGTCCGATATTATTGGCAATGGGATATAGCGAAAGTGATGCTGTTGGTGGAATTCGCTTGACTCTGGGACGCGAAACAACCGAAGCTGATATTGATTGGACTGCAAGTGCGATCGAGCAAATTTTGGATAGATTAATGCCAAAGGTAGAATTATGTAGACGTTAAAAAACAGAATTCTCAAAATCAAACTTGTTGGCGGAGGGTTCTTGCTAACTATAGTAAAAGTAGAGTATTCTGAGAGAATGAAAAAACTTTTAAAAAATGCTGATGAATTTTATACGCCCAAGGAACGTCCTTCCGGTCACAATATGTTAAACCTTGCATAAGCTAGAACTTCGTCTGATGCATCATACAATATGAAAAATAAACACAGACCTTTTTTTAAGTGGCTATTTTCGTACTCAGCGGAAATTATTCGCAGAAACCCGGTTTCTTGCCACTCAGCGATAGAATTGCGATCGCACAATCCCAGAAACCGGGTTTCTTCCGATATTTTTCGTATTCAGCCAAAGTTATTCGCAGAAACCCGGTTTCTTGCCACTCAGCGATAGAATTGCGATCGCACATCCCGAAAATTTACCACACTCGCCCGCGCCCACAATCCCCACGCTAACCCACTGATCCGCCGGGGGTTACAAACCCCCGTCTCATAGCGAAAGTCCTCTAAAAGAGGACTAAAAAACACAATTTTCAACAAACATTGTAAGATTTCCCCAGTCGGTTTTCAACCGACTTGCGCTATGAGACGGGGATTTAAATCCCCGGCGGACTTCGGGACAAACGGATGGCCCCGGTTGGACTTGCGGACAAACAGATTGCCCGAAAGAACCGCCCCCAAACAGATGAGTTGAATCTATAATAAATCTATGCGAACTTAATTCAGCCTTCACCCTTCAACCTTCCCATAACTCCCTCATGAACTCTGAACGCCAACAAGCCTATCTCAACCTGATTAATCAATTGTTAACCTGTCCCAGCGGCGAAGAAGCGGAGGTATTGAAAACTCACCCGGAATTGCTGGATGATGGCTTGGTGGCGGCAATGTTAGAAGAGGCAGATAATCTTAGAAAATTTGGCATATTAGATAATGCTAATCGGTTGAAAAATTTTGCAGGGCTGCTGGGTAAGGTGGAGGGCGACTTCCTAGCGGGAATTGCACTGAAAGCGGAAGCAGATAGACTATTTAATCAAGGAAATCAGCAGTATCCAATCAGTCAATTTCGAGAAGCTTTGCAGTCTTGGGAACAAGCATTAACTATATATCTGAAAATCGGAAATCGCGGGGGAGAAGCTAATTCCCTCGGCAATTTGGGCAATGCTTACGATTCCCTAGGGCAGTACGATCGGGCGATCGACTTTTACGAACAGTCTTTAGAGATTAGACGAGAAATAGGCGATCGCGTGGGAGAGTCAAGTTGTCTAAACAATTTGGGAGCAACTTTACTAAACAACAACCAATTTGCAGAAGCTGAAACAGCGCTACGTGCATCCATCAAAATTAGTGAAACTGTGCGATCGGAATTAGTCAATAATGACCATAAAATCTCAATCTTTGAAACCCAAGCATCTGCCTACCGCCTGCTACAACAAGTCCTAGTCGCCCAATCTAAATTTGACGAAGCCTTAGAAATTTCCGAAATGTCGCGAACCCGTGCCTTCGTCGAGTTATTGCGACAAACCTTATTAACCAATGATGTGCCAGCGAATGACCAAACACATAAATTATCAATCCCCAAAATCCAACAAATCGCCCGCGACAGAAACTCCACAATAGTTGAATATTCGATTATCGTTGATGCAGAAATTTACATCTGGGTAATCCAACCAAACGGCAACATCACCCACCGCGCCGCCAACCTCGAACCCCTCAACCAACAAAACCAAACCCTCAAACAAATCATCCTCAAAACTTGCGTCTCTATAGGTGTCAATGAAATCGATGACCAACAACAAAAAATCAAGATAGAATCTCAATATAACCGAGACGAAACAGGCGGCTATCCCCTACTAAAAATCCTCCATCAAATCCTGATCGAACCCATCGCCGATTTGCTGCCAACAGACCCCAATGCCCCCATCATCTTCATCCCCCACTACGAACTATTTTTAGTCCCCTTCACCGCCCTGCAATCCGCCAACAACCGCTACTTAATCGAAGATTTTACCATCCTCACCGCCCCATCCATCCAAGTATTAGAACAAACCAGCGAACACCAACAACGAATCAAAGGATTGAGACAAGCCGCCCTGATAGTCGGCGATCCAACTATCGCCGCCAAATTCCAAGAAAACCCCTACAAACTCCGACAAATCCCCAGGGCAAAAGAAGCCGCCGAAGCCATAGCCGCCATTTTAGGAACCGCAGCAATTAGCGGCGAAAATGCTACCAAAGCCGCCATATTAGACCAGATGCTAAACACGCGCATCGTCCATTTATCCGCCCACGGACTCCTCGACGATTTCGGAGGTTCCGGCATTCCCGGCGCGATAATTTTAGCTTCTTCAGGAGACACCGACGACGGCGCGATTAATGCCGCCGAAATCCTGAAATTAAAACTCAATTCCGAACTCGTAGTTTTAAGCGCTTGCAGCACCGGCCGCGGTAAAATCACCGGAGATGGAGTCAACGGACTATCGCGCTGCTTCATCCTCGCCGGAGTACCGAGTATCATCGTCTCGCTGTGGAATATGGG
>JAAUPI010000259.1 GCA_012035135.1 Microcoleus sp. CSU_2_2 | reverse complement strand
ACCTCAATGGCCGGAAAATCCATGCACTTCACTCTTGAAAGTTCCCTATTCCCTGTTCCCTAGCTGTTGCCTGTTCCCTATTCCCTGTTCCCTCCCCCCTTGCAGATCACTTATTCAGCAAGCCCTAACTATTTTGAACTGTAGGGCGCGGGGCTCGGAAACTCGGTTTTTGAGCCTGATCCCCAACGCGCGATCGCGCCGATCGACCTCAAGTCAAGTCCAAGGGCGGCAAACCGCGCAACTGTCGCAGGGAATTGATGCACAACTGACAGTCACAGCCAAACAACGCAGCCGCTGCATCGCTTTCTTCTTCCGTAAAATCCAGCATCGCCACCTGTTCCTCACCGGGCCGCTGCCAACTGATTTTCAGTTTAGAATTGGCAGCAGCAGCTTTGCCCGGAAGCCGCATACAAGTCAGACGCTGAGTGTGGGGCGATTGTACGCAGCGGGGCGAATCAGTCGATCGGGCTGGTATTTCGCCAATTAGAGCGGGATTGGCGATCGCGCCCAAAGACATCACAGATCCAAGTAGCGTCGGACTTACAAGTAAAGTGAGGAGCAATCGATTCATTGTCGTCCTTGAGAACTTCAACATATACAGTAGCGGATTATCTGTTGCAATTCAACAAAGTTTTTGTCCGACATCAGTACGATTTGCAATTATTAAGGTTTAAAAGCCGAATATTTGCCGCCCAAACCTTCAACAATTGTCCGCGTATTCGCAACCATCATTTTTTGATAAGTATCGCCTTCGCTTCCCGGTTCCCCCAAACCGTCGGCAAACAATTCTCGCGGTGAAACTTTCACTCTTGCTTCCTTAGCAACAGCTTCAATTAATTTCGGATTAATCGTTGTTTCTGCAAAAATTGTCGGAACGCCAGAAGCCCTAATATCTTTCACTAAAGCCGCTACTCGCGCTGCTGTAGGCGACTCATCCGTACTAATTCCTCCTAGTGCGCCTACCACAGGAATTCCGTAGGCATTTGAGTAGTAACCAAAAGCATCGTGAGTGGTTACAAGTTTGCGCTGCTGCGCCGGAATTGTGGCAATTTGCGATTTAATCCAAGTGTCCATTCTTGCTATTTGACCAGTAACTTTTTGGGTATTTGCATTGTACGCTGCTGCTTGACCCGGTACTGCTTTGCCCAGTTGGGCACCAATTACTTTTGCCATTTCCATACCGTTTTTAGCATTGTGCCAAACGTGCGGATCTGCCTCTTGTTTGCCGTCTTCTTCAAACATTTCAGGTTTGGTAACTGCGAGTTCTGCTACGGCAATTTTTGGTGCTTTGTTGGAAGTCGCTTTAATCAATCGAATTAAACTGGGTTCAAAATCGTAGCCGCTGTAAAGAATTAATTTTGCTTGGTCGATCGCTCTGCGATCGTCCGGTTTCGGCTGGTAAACGTGAGGGTCAGAACCCGCATCGACGATACATTTAAGGTCTATAGTATTGCCAGCTATTTCTTTAGCTAAACCGCATACTACTGTGGAAGTTGCTACTACTTGCGGGCGACTTTGGGCAATATTTATGGGTGTTTTAACCGCCGGATTTTTGCTTGTCTGCGAAGCCGTTGGCAATATGTTGCTAGATATTGTCGCCACTACAGTCATACTAAATATCGCAACGGTTTTGAAGTTCATTTTTCTTAACATTGTCAGAATTCTCCGATTTGTGTATAATGAGAATCGTTCTCACCGACGGTTTTATATGTTAGAGGTTTTAAATCTATCTGTCAACTACCGAGGAGTTTCTGCGGTTGAGGATGTCAGTTTCTGCCTGGAAGAAGGGCAAATTGTGGGGCTGATCGGCCCTAACGGCGCGGGGAAAAGTACGATGGTTAAGGCGATTTTGGGCTTGATTCCCGATGAAACAGGAGTGGTGAAATACCGGGGGCGATCGCTCAAACAGCAGTTAGGACAAGTAGCTTACGTGCCGCAGCGATCGCACATTGACTGGGACTATCCAATTACAGTTAAAAATGTAGTCAAAATGGCAAGAACCCGCCATACAGGCTTGTTCCGCTTTCCTTCCCGCCAATCGAAAGAAATAGTTAAATTTGCCCTAGAAAGAGTCGGAATGTGGGACTTGAGAAACAGCCAAATTGGGGAATTATCAGGAGGACAGCAACAGCGCGTATTTTTGGCCCAAGCTTTAGCCCAAGAAGCCGAATTATTTTTCTTTGACGAGCCTTTTACTGGAGTTGACAAAAAGACAGAAGCGGTGATTTTTGAAGTATTTGACGAACTGAAATCGGCCGGAAAAATATTGCTAGTTATCGGGCACGAATTGGGAGAAGCCTCGCGAAAATATGACAGATTTTTATTAATCAACAAACAGATTATTGCCGACGGTTCGAGGGCGGAAGTAATCACCGCTGACAACATTCAGCGCGCCTACGGCGACAATGTTATTTTATTGCAGCGGGAAGCAAATTAATGTTAAATTTTTTCCTCGAACCGCTGTCATTTGAGTTTATGCGAAACGCTGTAATTATAGCTGTTTTGCTGGGGATTCTTTGCGCCGTTGTCGGCAGTTACTTGATTGTACAGCAGATGGGTTTGTTGGGAGATGTGATTGCTCACGCGGTTTTGCCCGGATTGGCGATCGCCTTTTATTTAGGCATCGATATTTTCGTCGGCGCGTTTATTTCCGGAACATTTAGCACTCTGATAATTGCCTGGATTCAATCTCAGTCTCGCGTCAAAGTAGATGTCGCAATGGCGTTAGTTTTCTCCGGTTTTTTAGCCTTGGGAATCATGCTAATTACTTTGCTAAAAAGCAAATTGGACTTGCACAGTTTTCTGTTTGGAGATATCTTAGGCGTGACTGGCGACGATGTAATTAGAACCTTGGGAATTACCATTTTTGTTTTAATAATGGTTGCAATTTTTTACAAAGAGTTGCTATTTTATACCTTTAATCCATTAGGTGCACAGGCGATCGGGTTGCCAGTTAGTTTAATTCATTTCGGATTAATTTCGGCGATTACGCTGACGATTATTGCCAGTATGCAAGCCGTGGGCGTGGTGTTGGTAGTTTCGCTGCTGATCGGGCCTGCTATTACAGCATATTTGCTAGTGAAAGAACTGCACCAAATGATGGTAATTGGAGCAATTATTGGCGCGATATGCAGCGTCACGGGAATGTACATCAGCTATTACATGAATGTGCCGTCCGGTGCGGCTATTGTGTTAGTAGTTACGGGATTGTTTGGACTTGCGCTGCTGTTTAGTCCGTCTCAGGGAATTTTGACGCGGCCGGAGATGTCTAGTCGCAGGAGTAAAGTTTTGCAGCAGTTGAAACAGTTAAAAAAGTGAGATAAATCGATCGCACTTTTAAGCAATCGCACCCACTGAAAAACCAACATTTATTTCAACTTGCCGGACCGAAAGTTTAAGATTTGTTTCAATTTGAAGCAATATCGATCGCCCATGATACAAAACAAATCCAATCTGGGTAAAATAATCATAGCAATGGCTACTCGAACCAGCGGACAAGTTTACCTCAGAAACTAGGTGGGAGTGATGAGTACAGTTTTAGTGGTGGAAGATTCCCGCAGCCAGCGGGAGTGCATTTCACATCAATTGAGATGCAGTGGATTGAATGTAATTCAGGCATCTGACGGTGTGGAAGCGCTGGATAAAGTTGAGAGAAATTACCCAGATTTAGTATTGTTAGATATTGTGATGCCCCAGATGGACGGCTGCCATGTTTGCCGTTTAATTAAAGCTAATCCCGAAACTCGCAATATACCGGTAGTTTTTTTAACAGGAAAGGGACAGCGGTTAGCTTTATTATCCAGGGCGATCGATCGAGCGGAGGCTTATGTTAGCAAACCTTGGCAGCCGAGGGAGCTTTTGGCAACCATCAAAAAAGTGTTGCTCAATGCTAATATTAAGTTCGATCGAGCTTCGGCGGACGCTTGGACGGAATACGGTGTTTTAAACTTAAGTACGATCGAACTGTATCAAAGCAGCGCCAATGCTTGGACAAAATACAGCGCCCAAATTCTTAAATTGTACGATACCAGCTTAGCAGCTTTCGAGCAAGCTTTAGCAATTCAACCGAGTAACTTGACTGCGAATAAGTATCGCAACAAAGTTCAGAAAATTCGGACAATTTTGATGAAAAAGTTAGAGACAAATCAACCTTGCAAAGTCTGTAATTATTATTACGGAAAGGATGGTATAAACTGTGCAGTACATCCGGCAGGTCGCCCTCCAGAAGTGTGTCGCGATTGGGAATTTAATTAAATAAGCTAAAATGAAAACAAATAACCGCGTTTCCCTGGAAAATTTGTTGCAAGAAAGAAACGAACGTCCCGAAAAAATGGCAGAAATTGATGCACAAATTAATGCAAATTTTCGCCAAACTCACGCGATCTTGGTAATGGATATGTCGGGATTTTCTCGAACAACTGTGCGTTACGGAATTATTCATTTTTTAGCAATGATTCACCGGATGCACCTGATTGTCAAGCCTGTAATTGCAGAATGTGGTGGTACTATAGTTAAGGAGGAAGCGGACAATATTTTTGCAGTGTTTCCTGATGTGACATTAGCTGTAGAAGCTGCGATCGACTCTCTAAAGCACACGGCTGCTGTCAACACTACTCTGCCGCCTGAGATGGATATTTACCTGTGTATTGGCATAGGTTATGGAGAGGTTTTGATGCTGGAAGGAGAGGATATGTACGGCTCGGAATTGAATCTGGCCTCAAAGCTGGGAGAGGATTTGGCGGAACGAGGAGAGATTTTGCTCACCTCCGCAGCGTTTGAAAACTTTGAGGGTCAAAAAGAAGATTTGGAAAGAGTAGAATTTTCAATTTCTGGTTTGGAATTAGTGGCATATAAGCGATTGGCTTAATTTTTATAAGTCGAAGGAAGAGGGAGAGGGGGAGAGAATTTTAGGAATTGGTAGTAAATAACCAATAACTAATAACTAATGACTAATGACTAATAACATAGATGATTAACGATCGCAAAAATTGGCAAGATATGAATTTAGCCGCCATTCAGCAGCGGCTGGCTTGGATACAACAAAAACCAGACGGAATTATTTTGTGCAAAGATTCGGGTGTGCACTATCTTGTAGTCAGAAAAGATGGATCGTACATCAAGCTAGCTTTAGTAGAAAAGGTGAATTTGCATACAGATTTATTGCAATCTGTTTTCGATCTAAACAATCCTTTACATCTAGTGTCAGAATATACTCAGGCGATGATGTTGGCTTTAGTATGGCAAAACCAACCTCAAAGAATCTATATAGCTGGTTTTGGTGGTGGCAGAATGCCGTTAGTTTTGCACCACTATTTGCCGAACACTGTTATAGACTGTGCGGATGTCGATCCGATCGCGATCGAAGCAGCTACACAGTGTTTTGGGGTAAAATTGGACGATCGGCTGACTGTAGCAATTCAAGACGGTCGAGAGTATCTGGAACAGCAAAATCTCGATATGCAGTACGATATCATCATGACCGACGTGTTTTTTGGCAACGGCTACTCTTCGCATCGGCTGGCCACCAAAGAATTTTATCAACTCTGCCAAAAACGCTTGTCAAGCGATGGAGTTGTACTTGTCAATCTGTTGCAAAGAGATGAGTTTTATGCGCAAAAAGTGAAGACTTTTCAAAGCGTATTTTCTGAGGTATGCGTGTGTCCTTGGAAGAATATTAATAGCGTTTTGATTGGTAGTAATAGCGCTATTTTGGAGAAAGATGAGATTGTTGCTAGGGCAAAATATTTGCAAGATGGGCATCAATTTTCATTTTCGTTAATAGATAGAGCTATCGAGGTGAAAGTAGGTGCAGAATTGTTTGAAGTTGTACCTAATTTAGACAAAGCTCAAATTTTGCATGATGATGCGCCACCTGTTGGTTATTTTGATTCTTGGTTATTTTGACAGTGGTGGACGCAGAAGAGGATCTGTCATAATTATGTAGTGCGTAAATCCTGATAAAATAAATTTGCAATTCATTAAAGATCGGAGGCATTCTTTGCAACAGACTATTATTAAACTCTTGAAAACAGGCTTTAAAAAAGATAATTCCACCCTGAATCATCAATTAACTTTATCAGCAGCGTTAGCTCAAATTGACAGCTTATTTGGTTGCGATCGTATTCTGAAAGAATTCGACACCAATATTACAGTACCTTACTACACTCAAAGTGAGTGGGGCTATCGTTTCTATCATTCCCAGCAAGACGCGATACACATGGCCTTAAATTTTGATGGTGTATTTAAGGCAGATGGTTACTACGTCCAACCTCAAATAGTCGGCGAACAAATCGATAGGCTTTCTGCTAAAGATGTTTTAGAAATTGGCTGTGGCAAAGGATTTAACAGTCAATTTTTGGCAGAACAACACCCAAACGTTAAATTTACCGGAGTAGATTTGACACCATTGCATATTAAAATAGCTACGCAAAAAGCCAGTAAAATCAATAATTTATCCTTTCAAATCGGGGATTTTAACCAACTAGATTTTCCCGATCGATCCTTTGATATTGTGTTTGCTTTCGAGTGCTTGTGCCATGCAAAACAACCCCAAATACCACTAGCAGAAATTTTCCGAATCTTGCGTCCAGGCGGTCAACTGATTATTTTCGATGGTTATCGCAAAGCCCAACTCGCAACATTCGATCGAGACTTGCAAATGGCTACCTGTTTAACAGAAACTAGCATGGCAGTGCAGCATGGCTTTGCTGAAATTGATCGGTGGCTAGATGTCGCAAATTCCGCAGGTTTTCATGTAGAAAAAACCGAAGATTTATCTTTTGCTATTCTACCAACTCTTGCGAGGTTAAAAAAACTATCTCTCAGATTTCTACAGTCATCTTGGCGAGCTAAAATCATCGCTTTTTTACTGCCAAAATATTTAGTCAGAAATGCGATCGCTGGTTTGTTGATGGGGTTTACTTTCGATCCGAAAGCAGGTTCTTGTAGTTATTACAAAGTGATTTTGGGTCGCCCGAAAATTTAATCGAAATAGCTAAGGGACTGTATGATATCAAATCCGTTGGCATCGGAATGACAATTAATCAACCGGATTTGATATAACTTATTCTTGCATATATTCGGCCATTTGCTTTTCCAGTCGATCGAGTAAAGTATCCACATCCGCTGCCGCTTCCTCAAAACAAATAGGAGGTTCAGGTTTAGGTTCAAAAAGAATCAACTTAATTTGACCTTCGCCGATCGCTACAATCGCCACCTCTGTCTGTGGCTTGTGAGCCTTCAACACACCTAAAATTTC
>JAAUPI010000020.1 GCA_012035135.1 Microcoleus sp. CSU_2_2 | reverse complement strand
CCATATCATCGCAGATGCCAGCAATTAACCCGCAGTGGTCAAGATCCTGTACTCTAATATCAGACGCTTCAATTTTGCTCATCTTTTAAAAATACTCGATCGGGCGATCGCACCTGCGGAATGTGGGTTAGACATCTCCTAAAAAGAAATTAGGCGATCGCGATCGAGATCGATCTGCGGGGGAGGGTGAAGCATTTGGAAACAAACTAAGAGGGTTGGGGACACAGACTATCGCCCAAATGCTTCACCCCTACATCGATCGAATGGCTTAAGATTCTTTTTAGGAGATGTCTATTAGTCATTAGTCGTAGGGTGCGTCGCGACCTTGAATCCCTCAAAAAATCGACAATCTATGAGCGACGCACCTTACCATTAGTCATTAGCTTTGTCCTGAGCTATCGAAAAGCATTTGGCATGGGGCAACAAGCCTCTTGCTTGTTCCACAATAAACATTATTGCTTGTGGGTCGTTGCTCCTAGCCCGCCCCTGAAAGGCTTATTTACAATTATCAAAACTTTTAAGCCGACTCCGGTTTTGGTAGCGAAGACGGAAGTACCAATAACTCAGCAGTCGATCGCTTCTCTACCATTTCCTTAGTAATCATACAGCGGGCGACATCCTTGCGCGATGGCAACTCGTACATCACATCCAACATCAATTCTTCCACAATTCCCCGCAGCGCCCGCGCCCCTGTTTTGCGCCGATACGCCTCCTGGGCGATCGCCCGAATTGCATCCGTCTTAAACTCTAACTGTACGCTGTCCATCTTCAACAGCTTTTGATACTGCTTAACCAAAGCATTGCGCGGTTCCGTCAAAATCGCCATCAGCGTCTCCTCATCCAACGGATCTACCACCGCCGCCACCGGTACCCGCCCAATAAACTCAGGAATCATCCCAAACTTCACCAAATCGTCTGGTTCCAGTTGCTTGAGAACATCGGCTGCCCGCTTTTCCTTTGGTTGAGCTTCTCCGGGTTGAATAAAACCCATTGACTTTTTGCCCGTTCTCTGCTCTACCACCTTGTCCAGACCAACAAAAGCGCCACCGCAAATAAACATGATATTGCTAGTATCAATTTGGATGCAATCTTGATAGGGATGCTTGCGGCCGCCTTGGGGAGGTACATTTGCGATCGTCCCCTCCAACATCTTCAACAGCGCCTGCTGCACCCCTTCACCCGACACATCCCGCGTAATCGAAGGATTTTCGCTCTTACGGGCAATTTTGTCAATTTCATCAATATAAATTATGCCCCGCTGCGCCTCTTCCACATCCATATCTGCCACTTGCAGCAGTCGCAGCAAAATATTTTCCACATCTTCCCCGACGTAGCCCGCTTCCGTCAGCGTCGTCGCGTCAGCCACCGCAAACGGCACATCCAGCATATCTGCCAAAGTCTGAGCCAGCAGAGTTTTCCCGCAGCCAGTCGGCCCGATTAACAGAATATTTGACTTTTGCAGTTCTACTTCTTCCGGTGGGTGCTTGCCACTATTTTTGGCATGAATAAAACTCAAGCGCTTGTAGTGGTTGTAAACCGCCACCGACAGCACCTTTTTCGCCTCATTTTGGCCGATCACGTTTTCATCGAGGTAATTTTTAATTTCCCTCGGCTTCGGAATTTGGCTCATCGACATACTTTTGCCAGAAGTAGCTCGACGTTTTTGAGGTGTTTCAGGCTTCGGTGCCGCTGCGGGTACTGTACTGGAGTCAAACAACTCCTCATCTAAAATTTCATTGCACAAGTCAACACATTCGTCGCAGATATACACACCTGGCCCTGCGATCAACTTGCGCACCTGCTCTTGAGACTTGCCACAAAAGGAACATTTTAGATGGGAGTCGTATTTAGACATAACAGCCTCTTATTTCATTGGAGTAACATTCTCTCCCGCCGCCGGAAGATTTTCCCTAGCGATGACTCGATCGACTAACCCATAATCTTTAGCCTCAGCCGCTGACATGAAAAAGTCGCGATCGGTATCGGTCTCTAATTTATCGAGCGGTTGACCTGTGTGGTGCGCTAACAGTTCATTCAGCTTACGCTTATGATAAAGGATTTCTTTGGCTTGAATCTCAATATCAACTGCTTGACCTTGAGCGCCTCCCAGTGGCTGGTGAATCATAATTCTCGAACTGGGAAGAGACATCCGCTTACCGGCGGCTCCTGCTGTCAGTAGAAATGCACCCATACTCGCAGCCAAACCGTAACAAATCGTTACCACATCCGGGCGGATTTGCTGCATCGTGTCATAAATTGCCATGCCCGCAGTCACCGAGCCACCTGGAGAATTGATGTACATCTGGATGTCTTTTTCCGGGTCTTCGGCATCTAGATAGAGTAACTGAGCTACGATCGAGTCAGCTACCTCGTCGTTTACGGGAGTTCCTAAAAACACGATTCGCTCCCGCAGCAAGCGCGAGTAGATATCAAAGGCTCGCTCGCCCATCCCAGACTGTTCGAGTACCATCGGCACTACATTGCTGGGGCCGGAGCTGACCTCAAAATCGTTATAGCTTGCAATTAGGTAGTTGGAAGATTGAGATTCAACCATAAGACACCAGTCAAGGATTCTAAACAATCTGTGGCTGATTTTGCTTGAAATTAAGCTGCCAGCTTTTAGCTATTATGCCTTACCAGGACTGAAGATGGGGAAAATTCGGGATGGGATGTCGCCACGACTCTAAACGGACACAGAGAGAAGGTAAGACTACTTGTAGCGCATCTCGATGAAGTGTCAATAATCCCCGCGCCTTTTAGGCCGGGGAGTATATCAACCAAATATATTAGACATCTCCTATAATTTTTGTGGAACAGGCAGGATGCCTGTTCAAAACCTACTTTTTGGGAGATGTCTATTGTTTAGATGCCACCGAAAATGATACGGGTACTAATCTTCTCCTACAACTTCAACTTCAACGCTCGTGGCTGCTTCTGATGTTTCTTCATCATCTTCGTCGGCATCAGATTCGTCTACTGTCGGAGTCAGAGAGCCTTCAGGTACGAGTTCGATCGTCCCATGTTCTTCCAACCATTTAAGGGTTTTTTGTTTCAGCAAGTCTTCGCGTACAAATTCCAGCAACCTTTGGGGGTCAAAATCTCCTTTCGGAAACTGCTTTCTGACTCTTGCTACTTCTGCTGAAACTTCTGATTCTTCAACAGACAAAGATTCCAGCTTGGCTATTTCTGCGAGAGCTAAAGTGTGTTTGATCCGCTCAATTGCTTCGGGACGCAAGCGTTCCCGCATCGGTCCGATCGTTTCTTGGGTAAAGAGTTGGTTGACATCTATGCCATAATTTTTCAACTGGACGGCTTGTTGATTCAGCAAGAAATCGATTTCGCGATCGAGCATTGTTTCAGGAATTTCTGCTTCTACTAGCTGCACCAGTGCTTCTAATATAGCGCGTTCCTTATTAGCTGACGTTTTGTTGTCTTGGTCTGCTTTAAACCTAGTTTCGAGGGATTCGCGCAATTCTGCTAAGGTTTCAAACTCGCTCACTTCTTGGGCGAAGTCGTCGTCCAACTCCGGCAATTCTTTTTCCTTAAGTTCTTTCAGAGTAATCGTAAAAACTGCCGACTGTCCGGCTAACTCTTCACTGCTGTACTCTTCGGGAAATTCCACAGGAACTTCTCTGGTTTCTCCCGAATTCATGCCGATCATGCCTTGAATAAAGCCCGGTACAAACTGATTTTCCGACAATTCTACTTGAAAGTCTTCGGCTTGCCCGCCGGGGATTTCTGCGGGAGTTTCGCCTTCTGGTGCTTCTGCGAAGCGGCCGGAGAAATCAACTAAAGCAATATCTCCCAATTGAGCTGGTCTGCCTTCTACCGGAATTAAAGTAGCTTTGTCCGATCGATATTTTGCCAGTACCTCTTCTACTTGAGCCTCGTCATACTTAGCTTCCTCTGCTTTAAGCTGCAAGCCCGCGTACTGACCCATTTTGACTTCTGGTGCTACGTCAACTTTAGCTGAAAACGTCAGAGGCTGTTCCGGGTCAAACTTAGCCAATAACTCTTCAAACTCGGTTCGGAGTTCAAAACTACCAATTGCCTGAATTTTTTCTTGTTCGAGAGCTTTCTGGAGCGAGTCATTGATCAAATCTTCCAAAGCCGCGGCCTTTAAGCGAGTCTGCCCGAGGCGTTGCAACAAAACTTGGCGGGGAACTTTGCCTTTGCGGAACCCAGGAATGTTGGCATCGCGAGCAAATTGTTTAATTACCTGCTCGTAGGCTTGTTTTGACTTTTCTGAGGGAATTTCGATTTCCAGACCGATTTGGCTGGCTGGAAGTTTTTCCTGGGTTACTTTCATAAAAAATTGCGGTAAATGTGAAAACCTGTCTCTTCAGACCAGGGATGAAACATAGCACGGGGGTTTTAAGCGCCGCGAGTATGAGATTGTCGCTACAGGGAGGGTTACGGAAGTCTTCAGCGCTAGGGAACTGGTGAACTCAGAGACTGAACTGCTTCATAATATCTGTGGTGGGGTTTTTCTGTCGCCTCCGATCGCCACAGCCGAGAACATTCCTTGCTAGACTAGCGTTAGGTACGATCCTGTCGCAGCCGTCGAGCATAAACGGCAAGCTCGGTTAACCGCACCTACTTAACTGCACCCTTGCCATACTAACCGATCCTGATGTCGCCCAACATTAATTAAGTTCGATCGTGACTATAGGAGTTATTTTTATTTTTGATTTCGCTGAAAATCTAGTCTACGGAGGAAACTAATTTGTCTCAATCCTATCGAGTTGCCATTTTAGGAGCTACCGGTGCCGTCGGTACCGAGTTGTTAGAGCTCCTGCACAGTCGCAGTTTTCCGGTGGCTGACTTGAAGCTTCTGGCTTCGGAGCGTTCTGCGGGTTCAACCTTGCCTTTTGGTAGCCAGATGCTGCCGATCGAGGCCGTGGGAGAGCGATCGTTTGATAATGTAGATCTAGTACTTGCCTCAGCGGGCGGTTCTATCTCTAAACTCTGGGCTCCGAAAGCCGTGGCAGCCGGAGCCGTGGTAATTGACAATTCCAGCGCTTTCCGCATGGATACTTCTGTACCATTAGTAGTTCCCGAAGTCAATCCCCAAGCGGCGGCATCTCACCAAGGTATAATTGCTAATCCCAACTGCACGACGATTTTGATGGCGGTGGCGGTTTGGCCGCTTCACAAAGTTAAGCCAGTCAAGCGGATAGTTGTAGCGACTTACCAGTCTGCCAGCGGGGCAGGCGCGAGGGCAATGGAGGAAGTGAAAGCTCAGGCTAGAGCAATTTTGGATGGAGAAACGCCCAAAACGGATATATTTCCCTACCCCTTAGCATTTAATTTGTTTCCGCACAACACTCCGATTAACGATTTGGGGTATTGTGAAGAAGAGATGAAAATGGTTAACGAAACTCGGAAAATATTTGGTACTACCGAGATTGCAATTACTGCAACTTGCGTGCGGGTTCCCGTACTCCGCGCCCATTCCGAAGCGATTAATCTAGAATTTGAAGAGCCTTTTAGTCCGATCGAGGCCAAGGAAATTTTAAATCAGGCGAATGGGGTTAAGCTGGTAGAAGACTGGCAAGCTAATTATTTCCCGATGCCTGCGGAGGCTAGCGGTAAGGATGAAGTGTTGGTAGGCAGGATTCGCCAAGATATTTCTCACCCCTGCGGGTTGGAAATGTGGCTCAGCGGCGATCAAATTCGCAAAGGGGCAGCTTTAAATGCGGTACAAATAGCCGAGTTGCTGGCAGATAAAAATTGGCTGCAAATCCAGGCGACGGCTGCTTATAGCAGTTGACCTGTGGTAGGGGTGGTGCCTGTGAGTGCGGGCCATCTTAGTTGACAGTTATAGCAACCGAATCAAACCGTTTCTCGATCGTGGGGGCGCCGGCTCTATTCATGAGTTTATTACTGTCCTAGCCGATGTGGCGGTTGCTATATAAGTAACAAAAACAATCGCAATTTGAGATTGGGAATTGGAAATTTTAGATTAAGCTTAGATCCAAAATCCCAAATTTAAAATCTAAAATCAAAAGTCTAAAATCGGAGAAAGTGTGGTAAAGTTTGGAAGGGTTCTGACGGCAATGATTACGCCGTTTAAGGAAGATGGCAGCGTTAACTATGCGGTAGCAGAACAGTTGGCAGTTCATTTAGCCGATCGCGGTACGGATAGCTTGGTAGTGTGCGGAACTACGGGCGAGTCTCCCACTATGAGTTGGGATGAGGAGTACGAGTTATTCCAAGTAGTACAAAAGGCAGTAGCTGGTAAAGCTAAGGTAATAGCAGGAGCAGGATCGAATTCTACCAACGAGGCGATCGAAGCTACACAAAAAACAGCTAAACTAAAATTAGACGGCTGTTTACAAGTGGTTCCTTATTACAACAAGCCGCCACAAGAAGGTTTGTACAATCATTTTCGGGCGATCGCGCAATCTGCTCCGGAATTGCCTATAATGTTATATAACATCCCTGGTCGCACTGGTCAAAATATGTTGCCGGAAACGGTGGCTCGATTGGCAGAAATTCCCAACATTGTGGCCGTAAAAGAAGCAAGTGGCAACTTAGATCAAGCCAGCCAAATTAGATGCTTGACATCCCCTGAATTTGCCATCTATTCTGGAGATGATTCCCTAACTTTGCCGATGCTGGCAGTAGGAGGATCTGGTGTAGTTAGCGTAGCCAGCCATCTGGTGGGAGAGCAATTGCAACAGATGATCGAAGCTTTCGAGACGGGTCAAGTTCAAGTCGCTACCCAGATTCACTTGCAACTTTTTGACCTGTTTAAAGCTCTTTTTCTCACCACAAATCCCATTCCCGTCAAGACAGCTCTGAAACTTCAAGGCTGGGATGTAGGCTCCACCCGTCCGCCCCTGTGCGATCCCCCCCTTGAGGTGACTCAAAAGTTAAAGGACGTGCTGAGTCAACTAGCCGCGGTATCAGCTAGCTAGAGGGGCGAGAACGAGTTTTCAGACAACTAAATATTGGTTGTCATCAGTCATCAGTCATTAGTCATTAGTCATTAGTCATGAATTTTTAGTAAGTAGCTAATCGTCAAGGATGAAAGACTGAGAATTAAAGATTGAAGGCAGAAGACAACTGACTGTACGGGAGAGTAAAACCTGTAGGGGATTTTTCGACAAATATCTTGGAAAAAAACACCCCCATCAACGAACAGAAGACGACAACAAACAACAGTCAACATACAAAAAGAACTAACAAAGGATACGCATGACCAGAAATACAACTGCACAGGCTCTAAAAGTTATTCCCCTCGGCGGGCTGCACGAAATCGGTAAAAACACTTGTGTGTTCGAGTACGGCGACGAAATAATTCTTTTGGATGCAGGTTTAGCATTTCCGACAGATGGAATGCACGGCGTAAATATTGTCCTCCCAGACATGACTTACCTGCGGGAAAACAGCCACAAAATTAAAGGTATGATCGTGACTCACGGTCACGAAGACCACATCGGTGGTATCCCTTATCATCTCAAACAATTTGAAATTCCAGTGATTTATGGCCCGCGTTTGGCGATGGCTTTGCTGTCAGGAAAACTGGAAGAAGCAGGAGTTTCTCACCGCACAGAATTGAGGACAGTTCGACCCCGCGACACGGTAAGAATTGGCAAGAATTTCTTAGTGGAATACATTCGCAACACTCACTCAATGGCCGACAGTTTTACGGTAGCAATTCACACTCCAGTGGGAATTTTGATCCATACCGGAGACTTTAAAATTGACCACACTCCCGTAGACGGCGAGCATTTTGACTTCCAAAAGCTGGCGGAGTACGGCGAAAGAGGTGTGTTGTGCTTGATCAGCGATTCTACTAACTCCGAAGTTCCGGGTTTTACTGCTTCGGAACGTTCTGTTTATCCAAATTTAGACAGAATAATCGCTCAAGCAACTGGACGGGTAATGCTGACGACTTTTGCGTCTTCGGTACACCGATTGCAAATTGTTTTAGAATTGGCTAAGAAAAACAATCGGTATGTAGGAGTAGTGGGTCGATCGATGCTGAATGTCATCGCTCACTGTCGCAATCTCGGCTACATCAAATGCGAAGATAATATCTTCAAACCGCTGAAAGAAATTCGCAATTTACCAGATGACAAGGTACTGATTTTAACGACGGGTTCCCAAGGCGAACCAATGGCGGCGATGACTCGCATTGCGAACGGCGAACATCACGAACTGAAAATCAGAAAGGGCGATACAGTAATCTTCTCAGCTAATCCAATTCCGGGAAATACGATCGCAGTGGTAAATACGATCGACAAATTGATGATGTTGGGCGCAAATGTGGTTTACGGGCGCGACAAAGGAATTCACGTTTCGGGACACGGTTGTCAAGAAGACCAAAAGTTAATGATTAACATGACTCGTCCCAAATTCTTCTTGCCAGTGCACGGCGAACACCGGATGTTGATTCAGCACTCCAAAACTGCTCAAAGTATGGGCATTCCCGCTAGCAACATGGTGATTGTAGACAACGGTGATGTTGTAGAATTGACGGAAAATTCGATCGAAATTGCTGGTAAAGTACCTTCGGGAATTGAATTAGTAGACTCTTCTCGATCGGGTGTTGTCAAAGCCAGCGTCCTCAAGGAACGCCAGCAGTTGGCTGGAGATGGCGTCGTCACTGTAGCTGCGGCTTTGAATTGGGAAGGCAAGTTAGTGGCTAAGCCGGAAGTTCACTTAAAAGGTGTGGTAACATCAGCCGATCGCGCAGTTGTGATCAAATTAATCACTCAAACCATTGAAACAGTTTTGAGCGATCGTTGGTTGGAATTCGTCAAACCTGCTACTACTGACTCACAAGTTGATGTTGACTGGGTAGGAGTTCAAACGCAAATAGAAAAGGCAATTCAGCGGGTGATGCGCCGGGAACTGCAAAGCAATCCGTTGCTGGTTTTCTTGATGCAAATTCCTGAAGAAGCTGTACGATCGGAAGTTGTTGAATCGTCTAAGCTTCGATCGAAGCACCTAAGCTAGCCTCATCATTACCAGCGCCAGTACCAGCCCCTGTTAATAAGGTGACAGGTCGTCGCCGTCCGAGGACTGCGTCAAAGGTAGCATCCGTCGCTTCCTAGCCCAACAATTCCCTGGGAAAACCAGGGAATAGTTGTTTAGCTGTGAATAAACCTCAACCGCTGCCGACTTCCGACCCGTGTCGGGAGCCACGGGCTTCCGTCTCGTTCTTCGGTGAAGTTGGAAGCCAACACTGTACTCGTTACTCCGAGTCAGTGTGGGTAGTTCACAACAGCCCCGCTATTTCATAAAGTCTCCTGACTAGAGCAGTAATTTTAGAACCGTACTGCACGTCAGCCGTCCAGCGCCCGCCGAGTCTATCGACCTCTCTAGCAATTCCCCGCGTCACGCAATTAAACCGAGGATCGACGAGTTCCTGAACCAAAGGCTCCGTACTGGCGTAAGCTTTTAAATGTTGAATGTGAGCCCTGATGCCGAGGCGGGCGCTTGTGAAAAACGGGCTGTCAGTATCTCCACCCAGCGCAGCCAAACCTCCGAAATTGTTTTGAGTCGGTCTAATCTCCTCGCCAAACCGCAAAAAATTAGTTTCTAAACACATTTGACTGAAAGCAATATCGTAGTTAACTCCTTCAATTGTCGCTTCTTCTCTATAGAGTTTAGCGAGATCGGGGAAAGAGATTAAAGCTTTCTCATTGTTAGATCTCAGAAACATCATTAACTGCACTTCAGTTGTGCATCCAGAACTCATAATCCTGTCAATTTGAGCCGGAGGTCTGACGTTCGATCGCAAAACCACGACCCGGTTAGTATTATCCCAATTAACTGATACTTGAAAATCCCGCAGTTCGATCGCCTTAACGTACACAATATTTTTGTAACTAACGCGACGCACTCCCGGAATATTAGATAAATCTATTCCCAATCTATCCACTAGATCGATCGGAATATAAGCATTACCATTAATTAAAACACCTTTTTCTCCATAAATTCCACCGTTTATGTTAATACCGATCTGCCGATAAGTAATTGGGGTGAGAGTGGGAGGTTCCACCCGAGGGCGAATCCAAGTTTCCAATCCATCCGCAATTCCCAGTGCCATGTCCTCCCGCCGAGTTTGAATCAAAGTTCGATCGTTCGGATTCTTAAACAAGCCGAGTTCTATTAACATTGAAGGAATAGAAACCCAGCGGCAAAAAATCAACCGTCCTAAATCTGTAGCTGTATCAGCTGCGGCCCCGCGGCTGGGTAATTGCGGGAACCTGCGCAGCAAGGACATAATCAGCATTTCGGCATCAGCTTTTCGCTGGTTGTTGGCGGCAATATAAAAAACGCTTGCACCGCGAACCGACGGACTAGAAGCGCCGCTAGCTTGAATTTCCAAAGCCACATCGTCAATACGCGCACGCGTATCTATCCAATCAATGGCTTGCACTTGACTGAGGTCATCTGGGACAGCAAGGACTTCCAGAGTGCGCGATCGTAATTGGGCAATTGTCAAGTCGCGAATTTGGATAATTTCCCTTGCTTCGGTAGTGCAGCGAGTAAGTGTTCCCAGGTTTCTCGTACCGTTTTCAAAACCGCCGTGACCGGCTGATAGAAAAATTCGCCCCATATTGTGTTTCGACTTCAGCGTTTAAAATTTCACAGTGGACAATTCACAGCAAAAACCCCGATCGGATTTTCGTTGTTAACTATCAACTATCAACTATTAACTGTCAACTATTAACTGTTTAGATTTCACACTCTCACATTTTCCACCAGCCAATTAAACTTAGCCTGAGCTAGGGCTAAATTTTCCAGCACGTTCGGATTAATATCTTCTCGTTCTAATTCTGGTTGTTCCAATTCTATATTGCGACCGTATTCTATATGTCTGATCGTACCGCGCATTCTATCTGCCAGACACAGAGAAATTCCGTGATAAAATCGGGAAGCAAAGCCCATATCATGTTCGAGTTTTGTGACTAACTGCCGCCGCGGAATTGCCAGTAATTGAGTTTCTTCGATCGCCTTCACCGTTGCCAAGGGAGGGCGAGCATCAATGAAAGAAACTTCTCCGACAAGTTCTCCACTCGCTATTTTAGCAAGTTCTTTAGTACGATCGGCTTCGAGCAAAACGCTCAAAGTCCCCTTCAAGACAATGTAGAGCGCATCGAGTTGTCTCCCTTCGTGGATCAGGAGCTTGCCTGGGGGGAGAATTTCCTTTTTACCTTTTTGAACGATCCAGTCAATGTCGTCATTATTTAACTGGCTCAAGATGAAGAGTGCTTTTTTTCTACTGTCGGGCATAAATTTAGATCTCGATCGTTTTTATAAAAATTAAAGGACGCGCGGTCGCAACTTTTCCCCTAGCAGCCACCCCTCGCTCAGTACATTTTTTGATCCGGTCTCACTTCTTCGGAAAATGCTTTTAGCGCATCCCTTGCCAATAGCAGATGAATCGACCTGAATAATAATCTCTCAATCCTAGCATTTGTGGAACAACCTTTTTTAACTTGATCGGCATGGATAAACTCATACAGCCGATTCCACGTTTATGAAGTATACCCGCCGATCGTTAGATCCCCGTAGGGAGAGAGCAATAGATCCACGTAAGGACACGGCATTGCCGTGTCCCTACTACTGGAATACGCTGTAATTCCCTAAATCGATCGCAAATCGGGATAGCCAGCCAACATATCATCAGCAGTCAGAGTGTCGCCATTGGCTTGAGGAGTCCACAGCACCTCAACCGCCAACAACTGTTCGCTCGATACTCCCCCTATTTGGCGCAAAGCTTGACGCAAATCATCGGAATTTTTCACTGTAGGTAATTGCAGTTTACCTTGAGTACCGACGATAACTGTCACTACAATATATTCGCCCGGAGCTCCATTTAAATCAGAACCAACCAGTTCGCCATTTACTTGCGCGTTTGGCAGAACTTGATTGCTACCTGCTTGGCGAAGTTGGTTGTTAAAATTCGAGAGCGTTTCCTCAGTAAATTTGCTACGTTCTGCCAGAGAAAATTGATTAAATTTAGCTTCTGCTGCTTCCAAGCGAGTTTGCTGAGATTCAGCACCGGCGTAAACCCAATATTCTGGATGCCGCAACAAGGCGAGGGTAGATTCTTGCAGCACTTGAGCCCGGCCTGTCGCTGTATCAGTATTGGCTGTTTTTGCTAAGGAGTCGAGTTCCGATTGCAAGCCACGGGCCTCTGCTAGCAAACCGACTTGCAAACGAGCCACAGAGACTGTTGTGGGGACGTTGTAGCCGCCTCCGACTTCGTTAGTTTCGCCCCCAGCGCGCCGGAAGCTTTGGACTAAGAAATTCGCGATCGAAATAAAAATCAAAATCGAAAACAGGCCGCCAAACCCGCCCCCAAACCCAAAAAAGGGCAGTAAGAAGGGGAAACCGAAGCCCCCACCTGGGTAGTAACCGCCTCCCGACGGTGCGTAAGTGCGACTAGGAGACGAGTAACTGCGCCCCGGAGATCTAAAAGAGCCACCACCGATGCGTCCCCCACTCCGGGCAGCGAGGGCTCCGTCAGCGTTACCCAGGGCTAAGGTGAGTACCAGCCCGATCGCAAATAGTGATTTCAAAAGCGGTTTGATTCTTGAGATTAGTTGCTTGTACATAAGACCGTTACTATTCGATACATATATAATTTACAGTCTATTCTCGCCCGCGAGCAGTCCGGTTCCAGGTGTGATGCCGGAGAGATATCCGTACCACCATCAGACTCACCGTTAGGGCCGGGGCTGGGAATGAGAAAGTCAAGAAAGGACTAAAGTCCTCACTACAAACCATAGATATCGCGGCTTTTACAGAACTTTACTTGACAGACGGGCGATCGGCTTTCAATAAGCTTTAAACTTCTAAAGAAATGCTGCGAGTCCTTAAAGTCAGGACGTTATTTACCATTAACAAAACATTATGTTCCCAACTCACCGCCCCCGCCGCCTCCGCAACCACCCCCAACTCCGCCGGATGGTACGTGAAAACATCTTGACAACCAGCGATTTAATTTACCCCCTATTTGCCGTACCGGGGGAAGCTTTTGCGAAAGAAGTCACATCGATGCCAGGAGTTTACCAGCTATCGATCGACAAAATAGTAGAAGAAGCAAAAGAAGTCTACGATCTCGGCATTCCCGCGATTATTTTATTTGGCATTCCCGCAGATAAAGACACAGACGCGACAGGTGCTTGGCATGATTGTGGCATCGTCCAAAAAGCAACTACAGCAGTCAAAGAAGCTGTACCAGATTTAATTGTCATGGTCGATACTTGTCTGTGCGAATATACAAATCACGGTCACTGTGGCTATTTGGAAGTTGGAGATTTAAGCGGTCGCGTTTTAAACGATCCGACGTTAGAATTGTTGAAAAAAACTGCCGTTGCTCAAGCTAAAGCCGGTGCTGATATTATCGCGCCTTCGGGCATGATGGACGGTTTTGTGGGAGCAATTCGGGAAGGATTGGACGCTGCTGGATTTGAAGATATTCCCATCATGTCATACGCAGCAAAATACGCCTCAGCTTATTATGGCCCGTTCCGCGATGCAGCCGAGTCTGCACCGCAATTTGGCGATCGACGCACCTATCAAATGGACCCCGGAAACGGTCGTGAAGCTCTCAAAGAAATTGCTCTCGACATTGCCGAAGGTGCTGATATGCTAATGGTTAAACCTGCTTTAGCGTATATGGATATCATCTGGCGCGTCAAAGAAGCAACTAACTTGCCAGTTGCAGCTTACAACGTTTCTGGAGAGTATGCGATGGTGAAAGCTGCCGCTCTCAATGGTTGGATCGATGAAGAAAGAGTAGTGATGGAAACTTTGACAGGATTCAAGCGTGCTGGTACGGATTTGATTTTAACTTATCACGCCAAAGATGCCGCCCGCTGGCTGAAAAATTGAGCTAAATTTTGAGGTTCGATCGACCTAATTCAACGTAATACCAAATCCGGGTGATTCACTCCCGTTATAAATTGTATGGTGCGTCGCTCGTTTAATCTCAGTCTGTACCGAGAGTTGTATGTAGCGACGCACCCTACGAACGTTAAGTGAACCGTATTGCGTTATAAATACTTTTGGTAGTTTTCAAAATTAATAATCAGCGGACGATCGCCTTTTTGGTTCTCTACTTTCAGGATCTCGATCGCGCCCTTTTTTTTGCCTACCTTTTTTAATCTGAAGGCTCATCTCGACAAACAAATCCCTGCGCAAATAAGGATAGTCGCTCACCCACACGTCGCGGCTGGGAATGTAAATATCTGAAACTTTGGCAATTCTGCCCAAATCTTCTTGATTCGACATGATTAACATTAAAGCAGCTTGACCGGGGGCAATTCCTTGGTGATTTTTCTGCAATGGAGCTCGGAGTGTAGTCGTAAACCCCGTTTTGTCACCGACTTCTAAATTAATTCGTGGCTCTAAATTATCTACAATTACGAGTTGTCCTTTTTGGTTGACAGTTTCCTCTTGACTTGTGACTTCATCTGTGATGTAAACATCCAAAACTCGTCCTTGCCAAAAACCGCAGTATTGATATTTACGACATTCTGCATTCCGCAAACTCGCCCACAAAATCGGACCCCACAGCCAGTACAAACCTGCGATTAATCCGGTAATTAAAACTAGTGGCCCGACATCAGAGCCAGCGAAGTTGTAGATTACAAGCAGGAGAACTACGATAACCGCTGAGATTAACATTCTTCTCAAAAAATCGGGTGGTTTTCCCCAGATATATTTGTATTGAGCTCCCGTGGCAACGGCAGGAATGAGTTCTTGAAATGTTTCGCGAGTTAAGGGAATTAGCATAATGGGAATGGGAATGGGAATGAAGAATGGGGAATGGGGAATGGGGAATGGTGAATGGGGAATGGGAATTAGTTATGAGTTATGAGTTATGAGTTATGAGTTATTAGTTAGTTATAATGACCAATACCCAATGACCAATTATCAATTACCCATTACCAATTACCAATGCCCAATGCCCAATTACCACTTACCAATTACCGCTTACCTACAATATTTTTTCCAAGCCGTAAACGAGCGATCGCAATTCGAGCACTTTGCGTATAGATAGCAAAACTCCGGGCATATAACAAGCGCGATCGCTCGTGTCGTGGCGCAAAGTATAAACTTGACCTGGACCTCCAAAAATTACCTCTTGATGAGCAATTAAACCGGGCAAACGGATGCTGTGAATCCGAATTCCTTCATCGGCCAAAGAGCCTCTAGCTCCCTGTAACTTTTCGGTTTCCTCAACCTCCGGTGGATTGAAGGTTTTTCCCATTTCTGCTAGCATTTGAGCAGTTTGAATTGCCGTGCCACTGGGAGCGTCGGCTTTTTGATTGTGGTGCAGCTCGATAATTTCTACGTGTTCAAAATACTGAGAAGCCGTTACCGCCGCCTGCTGGAGCAAAACCATACCGATCGAAAAATTGGGTATAATTAGACAACCAATAGTCGCTTTATCGGCAAATTCAGCTAAGTCTTGAATTTGTTCGGTACTCAAGCCAGTAGTGCCGACTACGGGACGGATGCCGTAAGCGATCGCCGATCGCACGTTTTCATAAACTGACTTGGGGTGCGTAAAATCTACCATCACGCCGGACTGCTTTTCTTGAGAGGCCAACACCAGCATCCCCTGCAAATCGTCGGTAACTGGAACTTCCAGAGTGCCACATCCGGCTAATTCTCCCGCATCGGCGTTCAGGCACTCCGGAGAGCGGTCTACAGCCCCGAATAAGGTTAGGTCATTAGCATTTGCCACCGCCTTAATTACTTCGCGACCCATTTTGCCACCAGCACCGTTCACAATCACCGGAATTGGAAGTTGATTTGCCATAATTTGAAAAATATCCTTAAACTCGATCGACTAAATTTTAACGCTCGTTGAAATTTCGGGAATAGAGGAATCAAAGACAGTAGTTGCCCGCAAATCCTGGTAAATCTGGTTTCTGACTCCGCAAAAACTTTGTTAAATCAAGCAATTAGCTTTAATAAACTCGGTTTTCGCACAACTTCTGAAAGAATTACACTTAAATCTCATCATAAGCTCAATTCTGTGGGAACAGACTTCGCCAAGCGAATTTGCACCGATCTATTTTTGCGAATGACTGCCAAATTCTCTGACAATCTTCGATCTGTGCTGTCTGTCGCAACTCGCCTCGACCTTTTTTGCTACAAAGGCCGACCTGTGAGAGTTTTGCCTGTCTTGCTGGCGGCATCGACTGTAACGCTGCTGAATATGGGAATTCGGCGGTTAGGAGGGCTGCAAAGCTGGGAGTTGGCTAGTTTTGACCAGCTAGTGCGGTGGCAGGCCGATCGCGGCCCCGATCCGCGACTGCTGATCGTGGGAATTTCCGAGGAAGATATTCAAGCTTTGGGCAGGTTTCCGATTTCCGATGAAGCGATTGCTCAAACCTTGACAAAACTGCAAAAGAATCGGCCAAAGGCGATCGGTTTGGACTTGTACCGGGATTTGCCGACTGAACCGGGATACCAGGAATTGCTGGCCGGGATCAAAGCGCCGAATGTGGTGGCGATCTCCAAATTGAGCGATTCTGAAAGTCCGGGAGTGCCGGCGCCACCGGGGATGCCGCCCGATCGGGTTGGTTTTAACGATTTCCTGCTTGACGCCGACGGTGTGGTGCGTCGCAATTTGCTCTCTGTCTGGAAATCGGACAAGACTACTGTTTTCTCGTTTTCTTTGCAACTGGCCAAGCTGTATCTCAAAGACAGGGAGCAACTAAAAAATAGCTCTGTCAATCGCAACCAAATCAACTGGGGCAAAACAGAATTTGTGCCCTTAAAGTCTAACAGTGGTGGCTATGCAAATATTGATGCCAGAGGCTACCAAATTCTGCTCAAATACCGTTCTGCTAAACAGGTGGCGCGACAAGTCAGTATCAGGCAAGTATTAAATGGGGAAATTGACCCAAGCTGGGTAAAGGACAAGATTGTACTGATCGGGACGACTGCACCAAGTACCAGAGATGTGTTTCTGACGCCCTACAGCCCCATGAAAAGCCAAAGTCCGAAAATGCCGGGGGTACTGCTGCACGCGCAAATGCTCAGCCAAATTTTGAGTGCGGTTTTGGAAGGGCGATCGTTGTTTTGGCTGTGGCCCGAATGGGCGGACATTTTGTGGAATGCTGCTTGGGCAGTGTTTGGCGGGGCGGTAGCTTGGCGAATTCAGCATCCTGGGCGGGCAGGATTGTTTGTGAGTGCTGCATTTATTGGGCTGTTGGGGATGAGTTTTGGCATTTTTACTTTGGGAGGGTGGGTGCCACTGGTGTCGCCGGCTTTGGGGTTGGTGGTGACTGGTGTTGGTGTCAGTGCTTATAGAAAGCTTTACGATGCTTTTCACGACTCTCTGACAGGTTTGCCGAACCGGGATTCGTTTGTAGACTCGGTGGGGCGGGCGATCGCCCATAGGAAGGACCACAGCAGCTATTTGTTCGCGGTGCTGTTTTTGGATTTGGACAGGTTTAAGGTAATTAATGATTCTTTGGGTCATTTGGCGGGGGATGAACTGCTGATGTCGATCGTGCAGCGGTTGAGGGTAAGTCTTAGCCATGCGGATACAGTGGCGCGGGTGGGCGGTGACGATTTTGCGATTTTGGCGAGGAATGTTGATGTTGGGAGTGCGGTGGATTTGGCCGATCGTATTAACCAAGCATTAGTTGTACCTTTTGAGTTGAAAGGACGGGAAGTGTTTGTCACCGCTAGCATCGGGATTGCGGTGGGAGGGGAACCAGCGACGGCGAGTGTCAGGGAACAGCCGGAACATTTGCTGCGGGATGCCCACACGGCAATGTACCGGGCGAAGGCTTTGGGAACGGGACGGTATCAGGTGTTTAATGCTTCGATGCACGATTTGGCGGTGGAGAGGTTGCAGTTGGAAACTGATTTGCGGATGGCCTTGAAACGTCGAGAATTTTTGTTGCACTACCAGCCTTTTGTCTGTTTGGCAACTGGGAAAATTATTGGGTTTGAGGCTTTGGTGCGTTGGCAACACCCGCTGCGGGGTTTGGTGTCGCCGATCAAGTTTATTCCGGTGGCTGAGGAAACGGGGGCAATTGTGCCACTTGGGGAGTGGGTGCTAGAGAAGGCTTGCCGTCAGTTGCGGTTTTGGGAGAAAATGTTTGATTTCGATCGGCCTTTGATTATGAGCGTAAATCTATCTGGGAAACAGTTTGCTCAGCCGGATTTGGTAGCGCGAATTAAAGAGATTTTGGAGACAACGGGTTTGAATGCCCAAAATTTGAAGTTGGAGATTACTGAGAGTGTGGTAATGGATGATGTGGAGTCAGCGATCGAGGTTTTAAAGCATATGAAGGCGTTGAATGTCAAGTTAGGAATTGATGATTTTGGCACTGGTTATTCGTCGTTGAGTTATTTGAGCCGGTTTCCTACGGACACTTTGAAGGTTGATAAGTCGTTTGTGGGGCGAATGGAACTCGAAAGTGAGGGAGAAAATGTGGCGATCGTGCGGACGATCGTGACGCTGGCTCATGCTTTGGGTATGGATGTGATTGCCGAGGGTGTGGAGACGGCGGCGCAGTTGGCTAGGCTAAGGGCGATCGGTTGTGAATACGGTCAGGGTTATTTTTTTGCTAAGCCTTTACCGAGCGATGAGGCTACTGCTTTGATGGCTTCTCGGCCACAGTGGTAGTTATTAGTCGTTAGTTATTAGTTATATCATGTCCGGTCGATTACCCTTATAAAACCCCCTAAAACTAGGTATGAATGGATCGTCATCATGGCGATCGCTAAATTGGATCGGAGTCAATATTTAATTCTCGTAGTTTAGCAGCCAAGAGTTCTGCTCGTTGTTGAGCTAATTCTTTTTGCTGACGTTCGGAATCGGCTTGTTGTTGAGCTAATTCTTTTTGCTGACGTTCGGAATCGGCTCGTTGTTGAGCTAATTCTTTTTGCTGACGTTCGGAATCTGCCGATTCTTCTGGAGTAGGAACCAACTCTCCAGCAGCCGTAAAAAATCGTAATTGTCCCTGATGAAGTCCCAGAAACAAATTAAGCTGCTGACTCCACAAATGCCCTTGAGAATTCTCTGGTAGTGGCTGATATTCGCCATCCACCAAATGAAATCCAGCGAACTCTAAAGTATACGGATCGAACCAAAAGTAATCATGAGTCCGAAATGTATCTTGATAGATTTGTTTTTTCAATTCGCGATCGGTATTAGCCGTTTTCGGCGACAGAATTTCGACGATCGCATTCGGATACTTTCCCTCTTCTTCCCAAACTACCCAACTTTTCCTCCGTTTGCGATCGGTTCCCAGTACCACAAAAAAGTCTGGTCCTCGAAAGTCTTCTGATTTACGTTGATTCTGACTGTAATAAATCGTGAGATTACCGGCCACATAGAAGTCATTTCTATCTCGCCACAGCCAATCTAGACATTGGAGAAGTAAGATGATTTGTCGTAGATGCAGTTCAGTTTCCAAGGGAGGTTCATCACTATATAAATCGCCAGTGGGAAAGATAACACGTTGCGGGATATCTTGGGAAGTATTTAATTCTGCGGTAACGGACATGGCTGCTTGATTGGGTGTCAGATGTGGTATCTCTATTTTAGCAAGCAATTTTTCAATTTCCAAACGTACAATACTATTGTTGTAGATACCCAATTTCTTCAAGAAGTCAGATATCTGTTATTTTCTCGACTTTATTTATCATCATTTTTCTTGAGGGCTGCCAGAATTTCTGGTCTTTTCATGCGTGCATAACCGCGCACTTTCCGTTCTTTGCCGATCGCCTTAAGCTTCCTGAGTGAAAAACTATCATAGTCTTCCTGCGATGATTCAACCTCCGATAACTGTGGCAATTGTACCTTTGGCTGCGCTTTTGGCTGCGCTTTTGGCTGCGCTTTTGGCTGCGCTTTTGGCTGTAATTCTGCCTGTATTTTTGTGTGATTATCGGTCGCTCTAAGTTGGCTACGGAGAACTCCGATTTGATTTTTTAGATCGTCTTCTACATCTTGGAGTGCATCAGAAACGAATTGATTAATTGCTTGCGCAGTTCTTTCTAATTTTCTTGACAACTGTTTATCTAGTTCTTCCAACTGTTTTAATGCACTTTCAATATTTACCTCAGAAATAACCGAGGATGCACAGGGAGCATTTTTGCCAGATTGTTCAATTTTTTTAGCCAATTTATCTACCTTTTCGTGAAATGTTTTTTCTAGATTTTCGACCAGATTTTTAATCTGTTCTATGGAGTCAGAATCGAGATTGCGATCGGCTATAGCTTTTACTTGTTTTTTGAGAAAGTCTTCATTTTTATTAACAGATTGCTCTATCTTTTTTGTCAGACTATCTACTTTTTGCTGAAACGATACCTCAAGTTGTTGCAGGAGAGTTTCAATTTGTGCAGTTTTTATAGCCGATTGGGGAGCTAACTGTGCCATTTCTGCTTGAGTAACAGCTACTTCCTCGTCGGTCATTTCAAATACCCAAGCCCACATTTGCTCGATGCCAAGCTCTTTGGCAACGATACACCAATCAGCGCCACAGACAACTTCATATTCTTCTTCGTTGCTGTAAGCTTCTGTGCGGCGTACAATTAAAGGAATCAAGTTGCTGCCTTGCTCGATCAGACTTCTCCTGAGAGCTTCACGGCGATCATGAGGGATTTCCCCCCCTTGAGCCTCTGGCACCGCAATTTGGGAAGTGTAAATTTGACTGTGACTAATTGGCTTAATCCGCAAATATTCAACTATTCGGTTGCGATCGGACGATCGATCCATCTTCTTACAAGTCCCCTTTTGTCATTAAAATCAGGTGTTTTAGCTATTAAAGTTACGGCAAGCTCTAAAATAACCGACTGTGATGAGTTTAACTGGCTGGGGAACACAAGTTATACATTGCTTTACCGATCTTTACTTTTTTTAACGTCGAGCCTGACTGGGTTAACGTTGCGAGTGGAGGCGGGAGTTGGGATTTATGAGTATTTTTGCCAATTGTCAATTATTTTAATCATTGTTTTGTCGGTTAACCCTTTAATGCGTTCTACCACATTAGCAAATGACACAAATGGCCGCACATCTCGCTCTTTAAGTATTATTTGGATTATTTGAGGCTTCAGCCCAGCATCTTTCAAATTTGCCGACAGTTTAAATTTATCGAGAGTATTGAGTGCTGACAACAACGACATTGGTTCGGAAGTTACGCTTTCAACTTTTTGGTTCGCCTCTACCAAAGCCTGTTTTTCTGAGGGAGACTCCGATCTTAATTCATTAATTCTGTTTGCCAACTGGGATTCAATTAACAGAGGTAGTTGCTGTGAAATTGAGTTTTCAACTTCTTGTATCCTCTGGAGTAACACCTGTTTTTCACTGGTGTAATCGGCTTTTAATTCATTAATTTGGTTTTCTAACCGGGCTTCAATATTTGTCAGCCGCTGTTCTAAACTAGATGATGGTTGAGGAGTTTCATTTTCACAGGAATTACCGACTTCAACCAAAGAAACCGGGTTTTTGATTGAATCTGCGGGTGGCGACGAAGTATTTTCCTCAAAAAAATCGGTTTCTGAGTTTTCAACTAAATTCTCAGTTATTACTGATTTTCTCAGTGCTTTAACTTGTTCTAATAAAAGTTTTTCATTTTCTGGTTCAAGAATAAATGCTCCGATTGTTTCACCTTTTAAAGGGTTTATTTCCCTGGCTTTTGCAGCAGCATAGTATTCAAAGTCTCCGTCTACTATCTCGTAGGCATCCATACCGTTGCGACGGAGAATGATCGGATTAATCAATCCTCCTAATTCTAAAATCAGTCGCGCTACTTTTTCTAAATCGCGATCGCAAAAATTGGAACGGGGAACTGTGGATACCAGCTTTTTCACTGCCACTAGTGAGGGAGATAATTTTTTCATTATTTCCTACCTATCTTTTCCAAGACTTCCATTGCTAGCATTTCAAATTCTTGAGATGCGACAGAATCTGGCTTAAAGTCTAGCACTGAAATCGGATCGGCGATTTCGATATCTCCCACCATCTGAATTTGTTCTGCACACTTGGCTAAATCATCTCTTTCGTAAATTACGCTTTCCATGATTTCAATCCCGTAGCGTTTGGGAATTGCTGCCCTCCGCTTGGGTAAACTATACTGCACAAATTTACCATTGGTTGAGATTTTACAAGCAAGTACGCCTAAAACTTCTAGTGGTTGCTTGCCGATTTGTTTTTTGAATCCATTGACTTTTTTAATAAAATCTTTGACATTAATCAATCCTTGATTTGCAAAAGGCTTTAAGTCAGAAGGAATAATTAAATAATCGGCTGCAATCAGGGCAACTCTAGCATAAAAATTTAATGATGGCGGCGTATCAATCAGTACAATATCGTATTTTTCTTTGACTTCGGCTAACTTTTCAATCAGAATCATTCTACTGTAATCCAGTGAATTTAGTTCGTTTTCATATTGCATCAATTCAATGTGGGAAGGAATTACGTCTATTTCGGGATTGCAAAAATTAGATTTTCTTACTACTTCTGATATTGAGTAGAAGTCTTCTGACTGCAAAATGTGCAGAATATTGCTTTGTTTTAAATCGTCTTGTTCTTCATCATCAAATTTGACTAAGCCTGTGGCAAAGGTTGTATTGGCTTGACTGTCTAAGTCTATTACCAAGACTCTGTTACCTTTTTTACTGAGGGCTGCTGCTAAATTGACGACTGTTGTAGTTTTGCCGACGCCGCCTTTATTGTGGTAAACTGCAATGATTTTCATAGTATTTTGACTTGTGGCTTTAAAAACTAAATCTGATTTAATTTCGGGTTGATCTTTCGGAGATTTTATAGATTTTAAACTATCTCTGCCAATTAAATATATAATTTCATCGATTCTGATTTCAAGTTCTTGTCCAGAACAACTAAATACTAGCTGAATTTCTGAAGCGACTCTTGCGTAAATTCTAATTTCTTTAGCATTTGTAATCAGTCCGTAACGAATGCTTAAAGTTGTTAAATAACGCTTCAGTCTCCTGACATGGCGGTCTAAATTTTCCTTCGGATGTTTCGCCTCCATGACTACGCTCAGTGGCGAGTCTGCATCGATTACTATTGGGATAGCTTGGGTGGCAAAGGATAGGAAGTCTAAACGAATATTCCCAAAGGCGATTTCTTGGTGCCAAGTATCGGGGGTATAGCCTAACTTTGGCAACAAATAACTGACAATGAGTTTGCTTTCTACTTCGCTTTCGTTGCGGCAGTTATTCGGATTAAAAGTCAATGGATTTTAGATTTGAGGATGCTTTCGATGATAGTATGCCTTGTCAATTAATTACGACTACAGTGCGAGCTTCTAGCTCGCGAGCTAGAAGCTCGCACTATAATGACTAATTATTTTGATCGTCAAAATCCTGCAATGTCATATAGCCACCAGCGGGATCGTACAGGTGACAGTTGTCAGCAATCCGCTGCATCAAAGACCAAGAAAACTCGGTTTCATAGAGATGATCTTGCCAATTTTGCTTTAAACTGCTGTGGGCTAGACGCAGGTTGTACCAAGGAATAGCAGTTGAAAGGTGGTGGGGAACGTGGACGTTAATGTCATGGCAAAGGAACTCTACCCAGCGGGGATAATCGCAGTGAACTGTTCCCGATAGTTGGACTTCAGCTTCGTTCCATTCTGAAGGTTCTTTAAAAGAAATGTCTGGTGATGTATGGTGGACGATCGTAAAAGTGCTCATCCAGAAATGGTAAACCATCCAGGGCATTAACCAAAATTTGACAAATCCCCAGATACCGGTTGTAGCAATTAAAATCGGAAATCCGATCGCAGCACCGATTAAAACAACAAAAACCGAAAACCGGACTTGTTCTTGTTTCTGTTGGCCTTTGAAGCGCCACCACATGAAGTGTACTTTTGCCCAATGAGCGATCGATCCAATCCACCACATCCGACCGAAAATTAAACTATAAGCTATTTGTAAAGCCTTGGGAGCAGCAGCATAACCTTCTGCTGTCATCGGTTGCCAAGCATTATCTTCACCCATTTTATTGGTGTGCTTGTGATGGTAATTATGTCCGTGACGCCAAGCGTGAAACGGGAAAATCAACGGCAAAAATGCTAAGTGTCCGACTAAATCGTTTACCCAGCGGCGGTTAGCAAATGAGCGGTGGCCGCAGTCGTGTCCGATCACAAAAAAACCGGTTAATCCGGTACCTGTGAAAATCCACATTAGGGGTAGTAGAAACCAAGGCGATACTGCTAGGCCCCAGTAACCGACAGCAACTAGCAAAACGTTGACGATGACTTTTGTCCAAGCTTTGCGGGGGTTTTTGACGAAGACTTCCCGCGGCAGGGTTTTGAGAATATCTTTGAGGCGCAAGTTGGAGGTGGCACTTGCGGATGCCAGATTTAGCGGTTTTTCGATCGATGCTGTCATAAATTGGTTTAGATTCTCCGTGTGCCATGAGGATGGCTTAACAAAATTAGCGCAGTCAAAAACCCCCTCGCTGCTGGTAAATTGGCAGGCGAGTTTAGCAGCAAGCAAGCGCGTTTTAGCAAATGCTAGGCATCGCTATCGGCAGTAGAAATTTATAGCGCTTTTGGCAAAAAACACTGCGGTTAGCAAAACTTAACTTTTTATAACACAGGGGCTGCACAATTAGCCCAAATGGTCGATTGTCTAGTAATTGCTGTTGCTGGTAAAACCTGGGTCGATCGCAGCTATGCAAGAGCTAGAACGTTGCTGTTTAATAGTTTGCAGTTCTAGCAGCAAGGATTCTACTTCTGCTTGCAGGTGCAGGAATTTAACCTGCTGGTCAGCTTTGTACGGGCATTTCACCGATTCTGTTTTGCGGGGAAAACTGGTCGATGGCATAGACGGACTAGCGATTTCGGGATTGCTAGTCGTGATTTGAGGCCGGGAAAGAGTCGATGTATTATTTGACATTAGTAATTGGGTAGACATTTCTACTCACTCACACCATTAAGTTACTTTAACCTGAACCGATCGTATCAGACATTAAATTAACCGATCGAGTTAAAATTGGTGTAAATTTGGTCTAAATTCCTTCGGCATAGCCTAGAAACTGTTGACACCGTGACCCTGATTCTACCTGCTACTGACTCTGTTAATGACTCTGCTGCCCCCGCAGCCTTGCCGAGACGCTACGGCTGGCCAGGCTTGATCGAAGCTTATCGCCCCTATCTACCGGTGACGGAAACCACGCCGGTAGTCACACTGCAAGAGGGCAATACTCCACTAATTCCAGCACCCGCGCTTTCTTCTCTCATCGGTCGAGACGTGCGCGTACTGGTAAAATACGACGGCCTCAACCCCACGGGCAGCTTCAAAGACAGGGGGATGACAATGGCGATTTCCAAGGCTAAGGAGGAAGGTGCCAAAGCGGTAATTTGCGCGAGTACGGGCAATACTTCGGCCGCCGCCGCCGCCTACGCCCGACGCGGGGGGATGCGGGCTTTCGTGTTGATTCCCGAAGGTTACGTGGCTTTGGGCAAGTTGGCGCAAGCTTTGCTGTACGGTGCGGAAGTAATTTCGATTGTCGGCAATTTCGATCGGGCTTTGGAAATTGTCCGAGAAATGGCTGTCAACTACCCCGTGACTTTGGTAAATTCGGTGAATCCTTACCGCTTGGAAGGTCAGAAAACCGGAGCTTTTGAAGTCGTTGACGCTTTGGGCGATGCCCCCAACTGGCTGTGCATTCCCGTGGGAAATGCGGGAAACATCACAGCATACTGGATGGGGTTTTGTCAATACCATCAAGCCCAAAAATGTTCGCGCCTGCCACGGATGATGGGATTTCAAGCGGCGGGGGCGGCGCCGTTGGTAACGGGACATCCGGTGCCGAGCCCAGAAACTCTCGCGACGGCGATTCGGATTGGGAACCCGGCTAGTTGGAAACAGGCGGTTGCTGCTTCCGAGGCCAGTCGCGGTAGTTTTAGTGCTGTCACCGACGAGGAAATTCTGGATGCTTACCGTTTGTTAGCATCTCAGGAAGGGATTTTTTGCGAACCGGCGAGTGCAGCTTCTGTGGCCGGTTTGCTGAAAGTAAAAGACCAAGTTCCGACTGGGGCGACGGTGGTTTGCGTGCTGACTGGTAATGGTTTGAAAGATCCGGATACGGCGATTAATCACAGCAACAATCAGTTTAAAAGTGGAATTGCTCCGAGTTTAGATGCGGTAGCTGGGGCGATGGGATTTTAAGAAGGAAGAAGAAGGAAACGACACGGATTTGGACACGAATACACGGATGAATTTAACAGAGTTTTATTTCAGGAGATATGAATACTCTTTGTTCATTTTTGTGTCTTCTCTTCTTCAGTGTCTTTTGTATGCTCTGCGGTTCGTTATTCTTTGAGTTTGTTGAACATTGCAGGCCGTCTGTATGTTCATGTAATATGATTTCTCTCAAGTTTTGCAACAATCATTAGCGTCGATCCTAGTGCAACGGAGGGTTGTTTTCTGAACCCTATTTGTAAGGTGCGTCGCTATTAGATTGTCAATTTTTTGGGAAAATTTTCGATGGCGACGCACCCTACAGCTACTGGGCAACCTGATGTCAATGTAAATATAATAAATTTTCAGAAATATCATAGACGCGAAGTTAAAACAATGTATTGAGGGCGAGTGCGATCGATAATTCCCTCTTGCTCCAACCGGCACATCAGCCGCGTCACCGTAATCCGCGTAATTCCCATCGCCTCCGAAATTTCCTGGTGAGTCAATCTCAGATCTATTAACACTCCTTCCGCCACTTCCCGACCAAATTTTTTTGCCAACCAAGCTAATAGTTGCAACAGTCGATCGCGCAGACATTCGCTGCGCACAATGCAGAAAAATTCTTGAGTTTCCTGAAGGTGTCTGAAAACTTCATCTAAGGATCGATCGCATAAATTTTGAGGAATATAACTAATTTCTACATGAGTTTTGCATTCAACACAAGAAGCAGAGTTATTTTTCTTTGACGAGCCTTTTTCGGGAGTTGACAAAAAGACAGAATCCGTACTATTTGAAGTGTTTGATGAACTGAAAGCTGAAGGTAAAATGAGGAATTACCCAGTTATTGAAGGGTTATATCGTAACTCCGGCACTATAACTTTAACCACTGGAATATTAAATGTCGATCGCGCCAGATCGACTCGGAATATATTTTCATATCCAGCTTCCCAAAGACATCGCAAAACCCGATCGTAATCTTCGCTTAAATTATTGCCAGCTAAACTGCTAAAATTCTGCCAAGGCACTGTTCCTTCTAAACGATCGAAATAAGCATAAATTTTATAATAAGTCTGGCTGCGATCGGGAGGAAGTGGCTCTGCTAACTCTTCACTAACACCATAAATAAATGTCAATCTCGATTGAGCAGCCTCAGTAATTGCCCGTGTTGCAGCTACAGAAAGACTTAGGTGTGTTCCGCAACCAAAATTCACCATAATCGAAGGAGTTAAGGGATTTTTGTCAAGGATAATTGCCCAAAAAGTATGGATAGAAATACAACTTTTTAGCTGGATTAATACTAGTTTAAAATTAGCGGCTTCAATTTTATTAATCAGTTCGCGTATAGACTCGTCATCTACTGTATTGAGATCGATGATTTCACAGTTTTTTAAGTTTATTTTACCGTTAATGTTGACGCGGGCGATCGCATCTCTTTCAATTAACTCATAAAGTCCATGTAGCGTTGCTTCCACAATGTGATTGCCACTAGCAAGACCATTTGAGGAAAAGCTGTATAGCGACGGCGAACACAGATAAACAGCACTTGCAGGCAGCAAAACACTTTCATTTTTCCGCAAATTTTCGGCTTGAATCCAGTCAATTATCCAGTCGTTGCTAAAGAAGTTTTGTGACAAGTAAAGCGGTAAAATATTAGGTGAGATTACTGATATATCGCTCTGACAAACACCCTTAAAACTGTCGCGATGGAAATCGCAGTCTGGGTTTTCGGCATGAAAAACTTCTATCGCTTCCATTAACGCTGAGACTTTAGCCGCCAAAGGATATAATCCTTTGCCGTTGTGGATTTGTACCAAGCGTCCACCGGGTTTTATGGAACAATAAACGGGAATACCAATTCGATCTAAACCAGTGATATCCGCACAACGAGTAATCCCTGCTGCTGCTAAGTAAGGCTGGATATTTGCTAAAGTCTGTTCCGGTGAAATTAAACGGTGAGTGCCGATACTGTAACGTTTAGTAAGTGCATCCATATTTTTTAGTTGTTTTTCAGTAAATATGCGGCTTTTCCAGTAATTTGTAATTCTCTGCACAAGGCATTAGAAAAACTCCAAGGAATTCCAAAATAGTTTGGGCCTTGCTTGACAATCCATTCTTCCCATGCTCTATTTTTTAATATAAATTTGTCAAAATCAAGGTTCAAGCTATTCGCAGATATACTTTCTTGCTCTTTCTTTTCTAAGTAACTTTTTTGTGGTCGATCGGGAAATATATTGTTTTGGGTTGCCCATTCTAAAATGAAATAGCGTTGTGATAATTTGTACCGTAAAGCAGTTAATTCTGCCTGAGAAATATAGGATAAATTACTGTTGAGAATTGGCAATTCTTCCTGAATAGATTGCTCTAAATTTACCTTAATTCCAAAATATTCTGGACTTTGGTTTGTTATCCAATCAATTGCAAGGCGATCGCGCATTAATTTTCTGTAGATACACAAAGTTAAGCCATTAGACTGCAACCATTTTAGATCGCAAACAATGCCATGTACTTTTTCCCACTTAACCAAGTCAGACTCTAACTTTTGTTCTGGATAAACAATGCAATTTTGCTGCGCCCACTCCCGAATAAAACAGTGTTTTGATAAATTGATTTGCATCTCTTTTAGCAAATTAACATCTTGTTTGACAGCCAATAAAAGTTCTCTGCCCGTGCAAATTTTATTGCCGCGAATAAAGCCAGTCATTTCAACTATTTTACTGAGAATTTCTGGCACTGGCAATTCTAATTTATTGAATTTACTAGAGATAATATCTTGTTTTTGGGAAGCCTCAGCTTGCCAATTGAGCACTTGGATCGCATCGAGTTTTTTTAAATCAACTTGCTTTGTCATTAAATAAGTTGTTATATCTGCTAAAGCTACGGAAGATAGGTGTTGTAACACCGGACTTTTGAGAAGCTGCTGGTAGGAGCGATCGGGATAGTATAACTTTTTAGCAAAGCTAATTAATTCTTCTGCTTTTTCAGCTCTCAACACACCATCTTTAACAGCATTCAGTAAAGTATAACGGATATTAACTAGCGGTTCGGAAATCGGGCGAAAGTTATCAGGTGCGTCACCGTAAGTTAGCCAAATTTCGTCATCTCCATCAATAATTTCATCTCGATACCATTCAAAAATTTGACCGCAACCCTTCATGCCAAATGCTTGCAATTCTGCTGCTCTCAGCGCTCCGACACCTGATGCACCATAAACCTTAATTCCGGCATTAATTGCGTCGCAAATTTCACGTTGCCAAACAGATCTTTCTCGGTGCAAAACTCCATCAATTAAAATAATAGTTTCGACACCAGATGCCATAATTCGATAAATATCTCCCTTGGAAATGGGAGGGTAATAGTCTGCATCCAGAATTTTTCTAGCTTCATCTATTTTGAGAGACGGGCCTAAGAATACAGTAATGGGTAGAAATGACTGCATAAAGGTAAAGAAACCGGGTTTATGGATAAAATTCGATTTTGAACGAGATATTTAGAAAGAAACCCGGTTCCTGAGGCTAGATAAAGAAACCAGGTTTTTGGCACTATTTAAAAAAGGAATGTAGCTCTCAAAGTTCCAATCACCACATCAGGATTCTTATTGGTTTGATTGGGAGCCGTTAACCAAATCAAACCAGGAGTGAGTAAGATATTATCCGTAAGGCGATAAACGTAGAAAGCTTCAATGTGAAAAGGAGTAGCGCGATCGGGAATTCGTCTGACTAAATCCTTCGTATCATAACCCGCTCGATTTTCCGGTACACTTTGAGGTCGATCGAAAGGAGAAGGAGTTTTTGCACTCGTCAAATGGGGAGGTACGCCAATTACAATTCCTCCTAAATTTCCTGGCTTTCCAAGGTCAGGAAAAGCTAAAGTAACACCGTAGCTGAAAATATCAGCATTGCTGCTGCTGAAACGAGTCTCAAATGGCGTACCGGGAGCTAATGTTCCGCCAAAACTTTTGACATCGGTATAGCTAAACCAACCGCCGATCCCAAATCTGCGATTAACTCGCCACAATCCCGACAAACCATAAGAATTTGTCGCATATTTATCGGTCAAGAAAATTGGACTATTGGCAAGAGTTGTCCCGACATCATTATTAAATAAAGGCGAGCCTACCTGATAGTTGTTGTTGTAAATTAAGCCCAAGGATAAATTGCGGCTGGGATTGAATGTTAGCTGAGCGAGAGCCGAATATCTACCATTGAATAAGCCATTTCCTTGACTTGGATTTTCTGCCGTACCAGCTAAATATCCAACACTGAGATTTAATTTGTCGCTGAATCTGTAATTAAATCCCGCGCCCGCCCCCAATCCACCAATGCTATAAATTGGGTTGCGTTGACCGAGTATAGATAGAGAACGAGTACCGCCATTTCCATCTTCAAAAAGACTGAATGTTGTAGGCACATAATCCATGTGTTCGCCATCTTTTGCCATGATGACAGCTTGCAAGCGAGAACTAACGGGAAACTCGTAATGCAAGGCTGTTAATCCAAAGGTATTATTAGCAGATAATGTGCTGATATCTTGAAAAGTTTGCTGACCTTCATAGGTTCTGGCTAGTTCGGCTTGATTCCCACCGGATTGATAAGCTGTAACTGGGTTTGGCCCATATTCAAAACCTCGGATATTGTCAGGAGCTCGTCGGCCTGGGTGCGCTGAATTTCCGGCTGTAAGGCGGATTTTTAACATATCTTTCCCGGTAAAACTTGTTAGGAAATTCAGGCGGACCCGGTTGGCAAAGACTGTATTTTGCTCGTCTGTAGTAAATTCTCTAGATTGTTCTCGCCGTGCTCCGGTAATTGGGTTGAGAGGTGATAAGGGAAGGCGGGTTCTAACGTTATCGCCAGCTAATACGTCTGTCAGGGCAAAAACTACTTCGCCGCTCAATTTTGTGGTTGTCGAAAATTGGTTGGCTTCGAGTTCGGCAGTTCGAGCTTCTAAAGCATCGACTCTGCCGCGCAAGGTAGCAAGTTCGGCAGCAAATTCTTCTTGCAACTTTTGTATGGTTGCTAAGTCTTCTTTGGTGGCTAAATTAGCTGTTGAACTGCTAATTAATTTGGTAACTTGGTCGAGACAAGCATTTAATCCAGCGGCGAATTCGTAACGAGTCATGGCGCGATTTCCGCGATAGGTGCCGTCGGGATATCCTGCGATGCAGCCGTAGCGTTCGACTAATGATTGTAAGGCTTGAAATGCCCAATCTGTGGGCTTTACATCGGATAGTTGGGAGACGGATGTAACTTGCTCCATTGTCTCTGAACTGGCGCTAGACTGTTCTAATGGATCGGCGATCGCAGGGGGATTTTCTGCTGTTAGATTTGCTGTTGAATCTGCTATTTCGTTGCCTGGTAAGGCTTCAGTTGCTGTTGTTAAGTTTTCCGATGTTCGATCGATCTCTGTAGCGGCTATTTTTTCCTGAATGCTCAGGTTATTTTGTTGCGCTGGCAAGGATTCTATTTTTTCTACCGTGCCAACATCTGTCAGGGACTCGCTGCTAGGATCGGACAACAAGTTTGTAGAGGTAATACTTGTTGTTTCGAGCTGATTTTCGGGCGTTGCTGCTGCGGTGATTGCGGCTATTTTTTCGGGGTTTTGAATCGGCGCATTTTGGGTTAAATCTGCGGCTTCGCTGGCGATCGCACTCCCACAAACTGCTAGAAAAGCACAAACGGTTACTGGGCTAAATAGCAAAGCATTTGACAAAACTTTTAACATGGAAACTCCTCACATACCCCGATCGATTCAAGGTTTGTGTAATATTTGTACTGGGCTGTTAAGCTAGTCAAAAGACATGATGTAAAACTATGTTTACTCACTTATCTGTTAGCTTTTACGCTTGAGATTTTGACCGATCGCCTTGACAACCGCAATGATAATGATTATCATAGTCGAGCAACTAAGTCAAGCGCGGTCGCTAATTTTGCCTGCAATCAAGGCTCTGCCATGAATGGCGGGATAGTTGGGCTTTCAAGGAGTCAGGGTGTGGAGGCGATGGATCGACAAGTATTTCAAAGCGAGAGTTGGTATCGGGCGATCGCGCTGAGGGAAAGGATTGCGTCTTTGGGCGCTGGCTGCAAAGATGAGTTTGATGGGGAATTAGCCGATCGCCGATGGCGGCGGTGGCGATCGCAATACCCCTTGACAAAGATACTTTTTTTGATAAGAAACTGGCTTTAGAGGGAATTACTGAGGCAGAATTTCGGTATCTGTTGGGAGAACCAGTCTCAACACTGGCTAAGCGACATGGAAAGCCTCTAAGTTGGTTGGAGGAACTAGATATGGCTTTTACGATGGGCGATCGCGCGGAGGCAGAAGGTTTTACGATCGCGATCGCGCCCCTGCTTGCTGAAGGTAAAAACCGCTTGCACCAAGGAATTGCCGCCTTAGTAAAGGATAGAAAAACATCGTCCCTACCCTTCGATCGCACTACCATCGAATCAATTTTGTTAGCATTTTTACCCGATCGCTTCTTCTGGATGCTGAACCCAACAATGGCACTAGAGCTAAATGCCCAGCGATTGCAAGGCTTACTGGCAGGCGAAACTCCTCAACAGCGCTTTGAGAGCTTCTTACAGCGGTTAGAAGCTCCCGAAAGTGCGATCGCGATCCTGCAAGAATACCCAGTATTAGCGCAACAATTGGTCATTTGTATAAATATCTGGGTCGATCTCAGTTTAGAATTCCTCCAGCGCCTCTGCGATGACTGGGAAACAATTATCTCTCACTTTTCTCACAAAATCGAGCCAGGAGTTCTAGCACAAGTCAAAGCGGGTGCGGGTGACGCTCACAACGGCTGCCGCAGCGTCACCCTAGTCACATTTAGCTCTGGCTGGCAAATCGCCTATAAGCCCAAACCCCTCGCTGTAGACGCTCGCTTCCAAACACTCCTCACATGGCTTAATACCAAAAGTGAGCCAAAATTTCGCACTTTGCAAATCCTCGATCGCGGCAGTTACGGATGGGTAGAATTCGCCCATACCAGCAGTTGCGAAACTCCCGCCGCCGTCGAACGCTTTTACCAGCGCCTCGGCGGGTTACTAGCGCTACTGCACGCCATCCAAGGCACTGATTTCCATGCCGAAAACCTGATCGCAGCCGGGGAACACCCCGTGTTAATTGACTTAGAATCCCTATTTCACCCCCATCCAGTTGCCCCAAACTCGCCAAATTCAGTTCTCCCCGCCCGTCGAGAAATGGGTAAATCCGTATTGCGCGTGGGTTTGCTGCCACAACCACAGGCGATCGCAGCAGATGCGGTGGATGTGAGCGCGATCGGTGGCAATCCCGAAAGGTTGGGAATGGGGCGGACAATTGGATTGAAAGCCTCAAACACTGATGAAGCAAAGGTTTATCGGCAAGCGATCGCGCTCGGAGAGAATCAAAATCAACCGCGCTTGCAGGGGGAGTTGGTGAATGCGTTGGCATATCAAGAGGCGATCGCAACGGGATTTACTGCGACTTATCGGCTAATCGTCAAGCATAGAGAGGAATTTAGCAAATTTTTAGATCGCTTTGCGACAGATGAAGTGCGCGTTTTCCTGCGGGAAACCCGGAGTTACGGGTTGTTGCTGCAAGAAAGCTTTCACCCAAATTTGTTGCGGGATGCTCTCGATCGCGATCGCCTTTTCGATAAACTTTGGGTAGAAGTCCCCGCGCTGCCATACCTAGAGCGCGTTATCCCGGCTGAGAGAGAGGCTTTGTGGCAAGGTGATATTCCCAAACTCACAACGTATCCCAACTCGCGCCATCTGTGGGCGAGTAACGGCGAATGTTTTCGCGATTTTTTTGACGAGTCGGGGCTAGAGTTGGTACAGCAGCGCCTACAAGCCATGAATGAAGCCGATTTAGAGCGCCAGCTATGGTTTATTCGCACTTCTCTCACAACGTTAGGCATGGTGGTGGAACCGGGGAAGTCACTTAGTTACGCGATGCCAAAGGTGGCAGCAGCAGACGATCGGGCGACTGAGTTGGCGTATGTGCAAGCAGCAAGTGCGATCGGCGACAGACTGGAGTTTTTAGCGGTGCGTGCAGGCGATTTGGCGGGCTGGATTGGGCCAGTTTTTACGGGTACTCGCCACTGGGCAGTTAGCCCTTTGGGGTGGGATTTGTGGGATGGGATTCCCGGTGTAGCGTTGTTTCTGGCTTATTTGGGTGCGGTGACAAAACAGGATCGCTATCGGGAATTAGCCCAGGCAGGGATGCGATCGGTACTGCACCAAGTCGAATATGAGGGCAGGCTGATTTCATCAATTGGCGCTTTTAACGGCTGGGCGGGGTTGATTTATACTTTGACTCACTTGGGTAGTTTGTGGCAGCATCCAGAGATGTTATACATGGCTGTTGAATGGGTAGAACGCTTGCCAGCATTGATTTCCAAGGATGAGCAATTAGATATTATTGGCGGCGCGGCGGGGTGTATTGGGGCTTTAGCAAGTCTGCATTGCTGTGTTGGGGGCGATCGCATTAAAACAGTGGCGCTTCGGTGTGGCGATCGCATCCTCGAAAAAGCTGAAAAAATGCCCCAGGGACTCGGTTGGCGGACAATTCCCGGATGTCAACCCCTGACAGGATTTTCTCACGGTGCGGCGGGTATTGCTTGGGCGTTGTTGGAGTTGGCAGCGCTGACAGGTGCGGAACGTTTTCACTCGGCGGCGCTGGGTGCGATCGCTTACGAGCGCAGTTTGTTTTCAGAAAAGGTAAAAAACTGGCCTGATTTGCGATTTGAGCGCGATCGCACTCAATTTTTCAGCTTGGGATGGAGTCACGGCGCACCCGGTATCGGTTTTGGGCGATTGCATTCACTCCGTCATTTTCAGGATGGGGAAATTTTGGCTGAGATCGATGCGGCGCGGGAGACTGCGATCGCGCGCGGTTTTGGTAACAATCATTCTCTGTGTAATGGCGATCTCGGCAATCTGGAATTCCTGAATTGCGATCGGCAAATATTGAATACTTCCGGGCGATCGGAAATCAATCAGATTGCTCTTAATGCGATCGAAAGTATTGCCCAATACGGTTGGATTTGCGACGTACCGCAGCGAGTAGAAAATCTAGGTTTGATGACAGGAATTGCTGGCATTGGCTACGGATTTCTGAGATTAGCCGCCCCCAATATTGTGCCTTCTGTACTCGCGATCGCACCGCCATTAATGAAAGATTAGCGCTTAATAATTGAATGAAATACATTGTCAAAAACTTGTAGGGGCGGGTTCGCCAATAGCTTAAAAAGATTCCCAAATACTCAAAAACCCGCCCCCACCCCGCCAGAAATATAATAAATCCGCCCTCGCCCTAGGAACGGGGCGGGTTTTTAAAACCTATGGTTTTCCATTGAATATCTTGGCGAACCCGCCCCTACTGAACCTGATATTATGCAAACCTATATTAACGAGACATGATTGATTTATAATTACCACATTCTCCCGACAAATTCCATGAAATACCCAGTTATATTACAGCATAGCGAAGAAGATTGTGGCGCAGCTTGCCTAGCAGCCATTGCCAAATATTACGGTCGAATTTTCACCCTCAGCAAAACCCGCGAAGTCTCCGGTACTGGCGCTTTGGGAACCACATTGCTCAATCTCAAACAAGGCGCTAAAACCCTTGGCTTCAACGCCAGAGGCGTAAAAGCCTCCCTAGAACTAATTGATAAAAAAGTAGTTACGCTACCAGGAATTATTCACTGGAAAGGCTTTCATTGGGTCATTTTATACGGTCGCAGAGGTAGCAAATATGTGATTGCAGATCCCGGTTTTGGTATCCGGTATTTATCCAGAAAAGAACTGCAATTAAGTTGGCCAAATGGCGTGATGTTACTGCTAGAACCGCACCCAGAATTTCTAGCACAAATCGACGAGCGCGATCGCGTTAGCACCCTTCAGCGTTTCTTACTGCGAGTCTGGAATTATCGCCACATTCTTGCCGAAGCACTCTTACTGAATCTCGTCTCAGCTTTACTTGCTCTCGCCTCTCCATTTCTGCTACAAATTCTCACCGATGACGTGCTAGTAAGAGGAGATAATAAGTTACTCAATGCTGTAGTTATTGCTGTTTTAATAATGAATTTAGTTAACAGCAGTTTAAAATTCGTACAATTAAACTTAGTAGCTCATTTTTCCCAGCGGTTGCAGCTAGATTTAATCTTAGAATTTTGCCGAACTATCTTAGGTTTACCAATGGCATACTACGAATGCCACCGCAGCGGTGAAATTGCCAGCCGCTTGCGAGATATTGAACAAATTAATCAAATTATTTCTCAAGCAATTATCTTACTTCCCAGTCAATTTTTCGTGGCTGCTATTTCCCTGACTTTAATGTTAGCCTACAGCCCAAAGTTACTAGCAGTTGCTTTAGTGATTGGCTTATTAATGACAATTTCAACTCTAATCTTACTACCTAAACTTAAACAAAATATCAGCAGTTTATTAATTGTCGCTGCCGAAAATACAGCCTTGCTAGTGGAAACTTTTAAAGGTGCGATCGTCCTGAAAGCCAAAAATGCTGCACCTCAATTTTGGGAGGAATTTCAAGTGCGCTATGGGAGACAAGCAAATATTACTTTTAATATGAATCAAGTGGCAATTGTAAATAACACTTTTTCGGGCTTTTTCTCCTTAGCTGGTGAGATAACTTTACTGTGGTTTGGCAGCAATTTAGTCTTCAGTCAAGAATTGAGTATTGGGCAATTGTTGGCTTTGAGTACCATGAATAGAAATTTTCTAATTTTCATTGCCAGTGTCATTGGTTTTGTCAATCAATTAACCTTCACGCGATCGGCGATCGATCGCGTAGTTGAAGTCATTGACTCAACCCCTGAAATTCAAGATAAAAATACCAAACCATCGGTAAAAATTCCTAGTAATGCTGACATTATTTGCAGCAATCTCAACTTTCATCATTCTGGCAGAAATGAACTCTTAGAAAACTTTTCCCTGACTCTTCCCGGCGGTCAAGTTATTGCCTTAATTGGCAAGTCTGGTTGTGGGAAAAGTACCTTAGCCAAAATCATTGCTGGTTTATATCAGCCTCAGTCTGGTAATATTCGCATTGGCAATTACAATTTACCAGACCTTTCTCTTGATTGTATCCGGGAACAAATTGTAATTATTCCCCAAGAGTCGCACTTTTGGACTCGCCCAATTATTGATAATCTACGATTGGGAAATCCTGGCGTGGGATTTGAGCAAATTGTCAAGGCGTGTCAAATTGCTAGGGCGGATGAATTTATCAGTAAACTTCCTAGTAAATATCAAACTATTTTAGGGGAATTAGGGGCAAATCTTTCGGGAGGTCAGCGACAAAGATTAGCGATCGCTTTAGGGATTGTTACTGACCCACCGCTCTTAATTTTAGACGAATCTACTGCCAATCTTGACCCCATAAGTGAAGCGGAAGTCCTCGATGGACTCCTATCTTACCGCCAAGGTAAAACCACGATTTTAATTAGTCATCGCCCGAGAGTGATTAATCGAGCTAACTGGATTATTTTCATGGAAAATGGACAGGTAAAAATCGAAGGAGTTGTCGCAGATTTACTCTCTAAATCTGGAGAACATTTAGATTTTTTGAATTCTTAATTAGCTAAAACCATTGCATATTATAGGTTTTATACTAAATCCGGGTTAGTTACCCCCTTTATGAAAAAGTGAACTAATTTCTCCTCCTCCCCCTCTCCCCCTCCTCAACAATAAAGGGGATGGATAACCCGGATTTGGTATTACGTTTAATTAACACCTATAGACAATGCCGTTTCCTACCCAGATTAATTGTAGGGAAATGGCACTGTCATCTCCTGATTTCTGGTAAAATTGATTTCGATGCTTATGTCGCGATCGCGCCTAAATTTGACAGAATCAACGAGCAATTTGAGCAAATGAAACCCTAGCCCTAGACTTAATTAAAGCTGGCACAATGCGGGAACTTGCCATCCTTGCACCGGAAAGATTTCGACCTACAGGCCCTACTTGCAAAGCGGCTAAACCACCCATAATAAATAACTCGCATCCGGGCCAACGCAAATACTTGTCCAAAACAGGCAATCCTTTAACTATTTTAGTTGGATAAGTTGCTAAAATTTCTGTCAGCAATGGTTCGGCTGTTACATCTAATTTTGTTC
>JAAUPI010000258.1 GCA_012035135.1 Microcoleus sp. CSU_2_2 | reverse complement strand
CGATAAGTCAGGGAAACGCGGTGGTAGACCGAAGTTTAAAAAAGCTGGTGAATTGCGGTCATTTGTTTACCCGCGAGTTAATTGTCCTAAAGCCGGAGCGCACCTCAATAATGGTGTGTTGAAACTGCCAAAGATCGGGGCGATGCCAGTCATCTTGCATCGCCCTATTCTGATGGATTTACCCGAAAAACTTGCACCATTGTACGCAAAGCTGATGGGTGGTATTGTTGTATTTCTCTACAAGATGAAACCGTACCTGAACCCATGCCGTTGGATGAGGTGAAAACGGCTGTTGGTATTGATGTGGGACTCAAGGAATTTCTGACTACCTCTGAAGGCAAGACAGTACCCATTCAACAAACCTACCGCAAAACTCAGGCTCACTTAGCACGAGCGCAACGTCAATTAGCCAGAAAAGAAAAAGGGTCAAACCGTGCTAACAAGCAGAAAAATAAAATAGCCAGAATTCACCAACGGATTGGTCGAATCAGGGAAAACTTTCACTACAATACCGCTCACAATCTGGTCAAAAAGTATGACTTGATTGCGGTGGAAGATTTAAACATCAAAGGTCTTGCTCGTACAAAATTGAGCAAATCAATCTTAGATGCTGCTTGGGGAAAATTTATCAACATCTTGGAGTCAGTGGCAGTAAAATGCAGTGTCCGAGTGGTGAAAGTGAATCCTCATGGAACGTCTCAAAATTGCTCAAATTGTGGAACAAAAGTACCGAAAACTCTATCGATGCGCCTGCATGAATGCCCGAAGTGTGGGTTGGCGATGGATAGAGACGAAAATGCCGCTTTGAATATTTTGGACAGGGCATTGAATGAGGTGGGACTCATCTTGTCAAGGCAGTGCGTTGCCGGGGGAACCCCGGTTGAAGCAACTGCCGCTGCGCGTGGAGGCTTAGTCGATGGACAGCCACGCGCGGCGCGAAACTTCCGCTGGTTTTTCCGCTGGAAGCCCCCGTCATACTGCTTGCAGTTGACGGGGGAGAACGTCACTAGAGCATTGGTATGTGTCTCAGATCTATTATCTTTGGCGATCGAATTTCCCAAATGTCTCCGTTTGCTATACTCACATAAAAATACCTACTTAGCTAGATGAACTGTGAAGAAGCTTTAGAATTTCTAGAAAACTTAGTTTATACCAAGAATGGTAAACACCTCAGCGATTTGGAAAGGGAGGTTTTTATCGGGTCTTGGGAAGGAAAAACCTACGAGCAAATTTACCCATTAAATCCTGAATATATAGAAAAGGATGTGGGTTTTAAGTTGTGGCGGAAGCTGTCAATTGTCTTGGGAGACAAAGTTACAAAAAAGAAAGTACGGGGAGCGATTGATCGAGCTGCCCGTCAAGGATTATTAAAGACAGAGCCTGGAAACGAACCAAGACGAGTTTTTATTAGTTATTGCAGGCAAGAACCTGATTCGAGTTTGGCAGTGGAGCTGACTGAGGGAATAAAGGCGGCCGGACATCAAGTATTTACGGCGAATATTGGGCCAGTTTGTCTAGATCAAAACTCAGATAAACATTGGCTTTCGGAGATTGATACTCAATTAGAACAGTGCGAATATTTTTTGCTGTTGCTCTCCGGGCCAACGGCTGTTAGCGAAATAGTGATTGAAGAATTGCGACGGATTAAAGAATTGCGATATCGACGCCAAAAACCAGAGCCGATCGTCTTGCCAATTCGAGTCAATTATCCCGCCAGCATACCACTCAACCACGATTTGCGCAATTATATCAACGAGCGACGGCAGCGAGAGTGGGAATCTCCCAGCGACACGGCGCAACTCTTACAAGAGATCCACCAGATGCTGTCAAAAAAAGTTATGACAGAAGGCACTCAACAATCGGGATTGGCAACCGTAATAGATACAGAAGAGGACATATCAGGAGGGTTTATAGTTAATTTAAACCTGCTGCCACAAGAGAATATTTTTCCTCAATGTACAGCTACTACTGTAACTATTTCTCGGACACTGCCGCTTTCAAATCCTCCCTCGCCAGCGGCTGAACCGGAGTTGCCACAAGGACAAGTCAGGCTAGATTCTGCTTTTTATGTCCATCGAGTTCCGTGGGAAACTCAGTGTTACAAAGAAATTTTACAGCCGGGAACTTTAATTAGGATTAAAGCACCGAGACAAATGGGAAAAACTTCGTTAATGGCGAGGATTCTTTATCAAGCAAAAGAAAAAGGTTGTCGCACAGTTCCCCTGAGTTTTCAGCACGCAGATGCGGCGGCATTTACCAATCTTAACGAATTACTGCGATGGTTTTGCACCAAAATTACGCGCAAGCTGCGTTTGTCGCATCAAATTGACGATTATTGGACTGATACTTATGGCAGTAAAGATAATTGTACGGCTTATTTTGAAGATTGTTTGCTGCCGGAAAACAATGCTCCGTTGGTGTTGGGATTGGATGAGGTCGATCGAGTTTTTCAGTATCCTAAAATTGCTGACGATTTTTTTGGACTGCTGAGAGCTTGGTACGAAGAAGCTGGCTACGGTGATAGCGACAGCGAACTGTGGGCTAAACTGCGTTTGGTGGTGGTGCATTCGACAGAAGTTTACATTCCGCTGAATGTGAATCAATCTCCTTTTAATGTAGGATTGCCGATCGAACTATCAGAGTTTAGTGCCGAACAAGTGGCAGATTTAGCAAGGAGGCACGGGCTGAATTGGCACAGAAATCTGGTGGATAAATTAATGAAAATTGTGGGCGGTCATCCCTATTTGGTGCGAGTAGCTTTATATCACATTGCTCGAAAAATAGCTGACTCTTTTCAGACAGTTTCAGATTTGGCACAAGAAAGCAAAGATTTAGAGGGGAGTTTAGATGAACTTTTAGAACTTGCTCCTACTGAAGCGGGAGTTTACGGAGATCACTTGCGGCGTCACTTGTGGAATTTGCAAGAACACCGGGAGTTGGGAGTGGCTTTTAGCAGGGTAGTGACAGCAAATGAACCTGTAGAATTAGAATCTGTGCTAGCGTTTAAGTTACATAGTTTGGGGTTGGTGCAGTTGCGAGGCAATGAAGTGAATGTGCGCTTTGAGTTGTACCGTCAATATTTTAGCGATCGGCTAAAATCTATTTAAAATTAAATCTAACTTAGAAAACTATTACTGGGGGTACTGAAATGCCGTCTCCATTTCCAGGGGTAGACCCTTATTTAGAAAATCCTGAATTTTGGCCGGAAGTTCATCACCGCTTAATTACTGCGATCGCCGATGCCATCGGGCCCGCGCTGCGGCCGAAATACCGAGCGGCAATTGAAAAGCGGATTTATTTGAGCGAGGCCGCAGATAGCGAGTTGTTGGGAATTCCTGACGTGACAGTATTCGATCGGCCTTCCACCGCCAGCCCATCTGTTGCGACTGCAACGCTGCGGCATTCCGAGCCGATAACAGTTACAGTGCCAATATTGGAAGAAGCTAGGGAAGGCTATTTAGAACTCCGAGAGGTAGGTACAAACCGGGTCATCACAGTCATAGAAATTCTTTCCCCGAAAAACAAACGCACTGGTAAAGGTCGAGAGGAATATGAAAACAAGCGACAAGAAGTGTTGAGAAGTGCCTCTCATTTAGTAGAAATTGACTTGCTCAGAGCCGGAAGACAAATGCCTGTAAAGGGCGGGACTAACGCGGACTATCGCATTTTAATTAGCAGGGCAAATCGCCGTCCAAAAGCTCAATTGTATGCTTTTACAGTGCGAGAAGAAATTCCAGCATTTTTCTTGCCATTGCAGCCGGGAGATACAGAATTTCAGGTAGATTTGCAAGCTTTGTTCTGCGGTGTTTATGACAGAGCCGGATTTGATTTGTCGATCGACTATACTCAACCACCCGCGCCGCGACTGAAGGAAGATGATGCCGTTTGGGCTAATGCGTTTTTACAGGAAAGAGGAATTATATGATTTGAGATTTGAGATTTGAGATTGCAGGATTGGGAATCAGTGAATGAATTAGGGTTTGGGCGGTTGTCGGTAGTTGCCTTGTTTTGGGAAATTGGGAGTGTTTGGGGCGGGCGATCTATATTGCATTACTCAAACATCAGATTTAGATAACATCATTAAACCGATTGTAGATTCCATGAATTCTCTAGTTTACGTTGATGACAGACAAGTTACAGACCTGACAGTAAAACGGCGCAAGGTCAAAGATTTAGCAGATTTTGCTGGAATATCTCCTCTGATAGCTGAAGCTTTGGCTGACGGCAAAGAATTTATCTATGTTAAAATTGACCTACCAACTAAGCCGATGGAGTTAAACCAATGATAGCAGCCATAGAAAAATTAGAAGCAACAGAAATTGCAGAGATTGCCGATAAATATCGCCAGCAAGGTTATCAAGTCTTAGTAAGACAGAGAAATTATAACTGGCAAAAGTTTATTGTAAATCACCAAATAGACTTAATAATTTGTACGGTTAAAGAATCGGTTATCGCAGCATTAAAACCGCGTTCTCCTGAGTCACATACTCAACAAGATTTAGACGAAGAGATCAATGCGAGTTTGTATGACTATTCTCGCAAAGATGTAGAAGATATTCAGTTTTACATGAAAAAAGCATTAGAAATGATCGAAAAAGGTAACTTCGAGCTTGCTACCTGTTCGATTGGCTCTACTACGGAATCAGTGATGCGAATGGTAGCCGAACACCACTCGATTAATTTTGAAATTCAAGAACCGCCAATTTTGGCTCAAACATTTCTCGCTCACGGTTTGATGAATGAGGAAGATTATGAAGTCTTGGTGACAGCACTGGAAATTCGCGATCGCGTCATTTTCAGCGTGAAAAAGTTACGGTTGAACTCAATTTGGCGCGCCGCGCTTTTGAGGCCTTGCAGCGCCTTTTAAGTCAATCTGGACAAGTTGAAGAATAATTAGGTTTTCAAGGGCGCTCGGATGTGTATTCTACTCTTTTAAGAACAGGTTATGTATCAAGAAAAAAACTCAGCCTACACTTACAAAGTTGGCGGACATTTACCTCTAGATGTTTCCACTTATGTAGTGCGACAAGCTGACTCAGAACTTTATGAAGGCTTAAGAAATGGCGAGTTTTGTTACGTGCTGAATTCTCGCCAGATGGGTAAAACTAGCTTGCGGGTGCGAACCATGCACAAATTGCAAGCAGAAGGCATTGCTTGTGCGGCTATAGATTTAACAAAAATTGGCTCTCAAGATATCAATCCCGATCAGTGGTATGCGGGAATAATGAAGGGTTTGGTTAACAGTTTTCACCTGAAATTGAATTTGAGATCGTGGCTGCGCGAGCGTGAATTCTTGCCACCTTTACAGCGTTTGAATGAGTTTATCGAACAAGTTTTGCTGGAAACTCTTCAAGGAAAAATAGTAATTTTTATTGATGAGATTGACAGCATTCTGAGCTTAAAATTTCGTGCAGATGACTTTTTTGCATTCATTCGCTCCTGCAATGAATACAATCGTCTGACTTTTGCTTTGCTAGGAGTCGCAACTCCTTCAGATTTAATTCAAGATAAAAGTTGTACGCCTTTTAATCTCGGTCGTGCTGTGGAATTATACGGCTTTCAAGTGCAGGAAGCTCAACCTTTAGCACAAGGCTTGGTCGGTAAAGTTTGCCATCCGGAAGTATTTGTAGAAGCAGTGCTGGATTGGACGGGAGGACAGCCATTTTTAACTCAGAAAATTTGTAATTATATTTTACAACAGGCTGAGAATTCCCCAGAAAAGATGATCCAGGAAAAATCAGAGATTGCAGGCTGGATTGAGAATTTAGTACGGACGAGAATTATTGATAATTGGGAAGTTCAAGACGAACCGCCTCACTTGAAAACAATTCGCGATCGCCTGCTCAGAAGTGGACAACGTACAGAGACTTTGCTCAAAATTTACCAGCAAGTTTTAATTGCGTTGGACTCGTGCAGTAAAGTCGGAATCCCTGCTGATGAAAGCTTGGAACAAATGGAATTGCGACTGTCCGGTTTAGTTGTCAAACGCGGCGGACAATTAAATATTTATAACAGAATTTACGCTTCTGTCTTTAACCGTAGTTGGGTAAACAAAGCTTCAGCAACTCTGCAACCTGATTTTAAACAATTAGTTGCTCATCAAGAGCATAAAGTCCTGTCTTTGCTCAGCAGTATGGAAGGCAGAGATTTTGATGATTTGCTATATGAAATCCTAGGCTCTATCACTATTAAATTAGGGGAATTAATGAGTGTCGATCGCATTACAATATTTTTTATAGATAAAGACAAAAACGAACTGTGGTCAATCATTGCCAGAACAACAAATAGCAGTTCGACGAAAATTCAAATTATGGCAAATAATCAAACCGCTGGCAGAGTTACAATTTACAAAAAAGCTGTGAGTCTACCCAGCAGCGATTTATCAGAAACTTGGTATTCTGATTTAGTCGAAGAACAAGATAAAAGAACTGGTTACAGTATTTACAGCGATTTAACTGCGCCACTGCTAACCGAAAAGGGAGATATTTTTGCTTTTGTACAGTTAGTCAATAAACTGAAAAAACAGCACGATCCGACAGCAGCTTTTGTCGAAAAAATTGATGATGAGGGATTTACAGAAATCGATCGCACTTTGCTTGCGGAATATGCCCCAGGACTTCAGCGTTTGCTAGATAGATGCCAGGCTTGTTACAAACTCACCCAAAGATTGCAAGCTTCCGAAGCTTTGACAGAAGCCACGCGGTCAGTTTCTCAAAGCAGCTTTGAGTCGGAAGAAATTATTACTAGAGTGATGGAAGCTGCTAAAAAATTGATGAATGCCGATCGCAGTACCCTGTGGCTATTAAACCACGAAACTGAGGAACTGTGGACAAAAATTCGTTTTGAAGACGGTTCTATGCGAGAACTCCGGATTAAAGTCGGACAAGGTTTTGCCGGTCAAGTCGCCGCCAGTGGCAAACCAGTAAATATTCCCTTTGATTTGTACGAACATCCGGAATCAATAACTGCTCAACAAACTGACAAAAAAACAGGATATCGCACTTGCAGTTTGCTGTGTATGCCTGTTTGTAGTCCCGACGGTGAATTGCTGGGAGTGACTCAATTAATTAACAAAAGAAGGTCAGGAGATTTCCCAGAATATGACCCCGAAAATTGGCCAGAAGCACCAGAATGCTTTGAAGATAGCGGCTCTCTCGTAGTTATGGTGATAACTAATACTTATAATTTGGAAAATCAAGGATTTCAGCTTTCATAATTCAAAAATTTAGTATCTATTGCTACATTTTGCACCAAACATCCGAGAGAGCCGAAA
>JAAUPI010000257.1 GCA_012035135.1 Microcoleus sp. CSU_2_2 | reverse complement strand
GGATTTTCGGCGTGTTTTCGCAGGTAAAGGCTTTGGGATTGGGCAAGACGGTTGACCATAATCAAATTTACCTTAACTCTTACTGAGTCAGTTTGTCAGTTCTCTAGCAGTTTAGCGCGATCGGTTTTAGTTTCGCTGTGGCTGACGATCGTGTTTTCATATTAAGCCTAATTATATAGATATCAAATGAGCCGATCGTCTCGCCAAATCTTCAATTAACGGATGTTACACTTTTTGCTGAGTGTGGCGGTTCCTCAGTTCCGGGTAAAAGAACGGAAATAGCTACATAAACCTATCCCTGACTATTGGCGTTACTCCCAATTCACCTAAGAAAAAATACTTAAGTATAGCCATAAATCTCAGTAAAAATACCATCTCTTAAGGGTTTATCAAGTCTTCATAAAATATCCTTGCATTTACTTTTTGTTCGGTCTATATTGAAGATGTCAAGAAAAAAAAAACTGCTTGCAGTTCACTTAAAAATAAAGGTATCAACCATGAAATCACCATTAACTTTAGCCAAGTCAATTTTAGCTGTTGCCGGTATCGCTGCTATTAGTGCTGCATCTGCTGCACCTGCCTCCGCATTTAGCTTTGGTAATATCGTTGGTGGCGATACGGTTGGAGATGCTTATGTTAATGACTTTAGCTTTGATGTCACAGATGGTGGCTCAGATAACGTTATCTTCAAAATTGCCAATAAGAATACATCCGTCGCAGGCATATTTATTGGTTCAGTGTACTTTGATACGGGATCTAATAGCAATTTATTGAGCGCCTTTGGCATTAATACTGGTAACACTGGCACCGTTAATTTTCAAAATAATGGAACTGCCAATATGGCGCAAAGTGCGAACATTAGTAGTCCTTGGTCTACTGATTTTTCAGCTACCAAAACAGGTGGTGCGTCCAACGGTGTCCAAACTGGTGAGGTTTTGGGGTTGAGTTTTGCGGGAAATTATAATAACGTAATTTCCGCCTTGAATGCTGGTACTTTAAGATTAGGGTTGCACGTCCAGGGTATTAATGGCGGTAGCGATACTTTCGTCAGCAGCAGCACCGGAAACACTGAAGATACTCCCGAACCTTTAACAATGCTTGCTGCTGGAGTGGCTGTTGGTTTTGGTACTATGTTCAAAAAGCAACGCGCTCAGGCTCAAAAAGCTGAATAGGCTATAATTTTAACTGATTTTTCATCATGGCTTGACCGATAATGATTATGATATGATGACTCTAAAAACTTGGTTTCAGCAAGAAACCAGGTTTCTTATTGTTTTATTTAAAGCCCATGATATAATCTAATCAATCAACTAATAACTAATGTCAAAATGTTCAAAAGAAAACTTTTTGGTTTGATCATTATCGCCACAGGTTTAGTAACTCTGAATATGACCCTCCTTTGGAAACTGGGGGATATTGCTCATTTTTATATGAGTTTAGTTTTTTGGTTGGCTGTGGGTTCCCTACTTTGGGATAAGCAAGATATTCTCAAACAAAGTGGGGGTAAATTTGACATATTATCGAGAGTCGCTGGAACAATACTAATAGCTTTTATTTTATTTAAAAGTGCTATAGTTTCCAGTAAATTCGATCATTTTTTAAGAATTGCACCTTTTTTGTCTGGTTTAGGCTTGGGCCTAATTGCGGTAGGTTTTCAGGATTTAAAAAAATATTGGCGTGAATTGGTAATACTATTTTTCATGGCATTCCCAGTGTAGTTACATCACCTTTAGTGGATATTATTACCTCCTTTACTGCTAAGTTTGCTCATGTTATTTTGTGGTATTTAGGTTTTAATGCCATGCGTGAGGGTAATTATGTTGCTTTACCGACAGGAAGAGTGTTTGTAAATGGGGGATGTTCGGGGATGGAGGCAATGAATTACTTATTAGGTTTATCTGTAATTTGTTTGTTGATGTTTCCTACTAAACAAAATAAAGCTTTGGTAATAAGTGTCGCGGTCGCTTGTGGTTTTATTATTAATGCTTTTAGAGTGGCGGGAATGGCAATATTAGTTGCGTCTAATCGCCTAGATTTGTTTAAATATTGGCATGAGGGTGAAGGTTCTTTAGTAGTGGGGATGATGGCGGTGATTTTGTTTGGGATATTTTATCAATTTATGTTGAAACAAGATAGCAAAATTATTCAAAGTCGGTAATGGGTAATGGGAGAATCTTTCGGGATGTACCCCGCGCGTGTCTTGACAATCGCTATAGTTTAAAGTTGAGGTATAGCAACCGCCAAGACGGTTAGGACATCTTTGATAGCTGAAACTATTGCTAGCATTACATCTTCCTTCTTCCTTCTTCCTTCCCCCAAGGGGGTAGGGGGGGTTCTTCTTCCTTCTGCTATAAGATCGCGATCGACTTTTACGGATATCGTGTTTTAATATTATGGCAGATCGTTTTAGATATCCCATGAATTTATCATCTCGGAGAAGCTTCAACCAACGACTCGTACAATTTTTGCTCAGTGCAGCAGTTCCTCCGGCAGCTCTCAAACAGTGCCAAGCTGCATCGCCCGATCGAACTTTACTTGAAACTAATCTTAACAATTTTTTAGCAAAAGTAGACCCGGAAATAGAATTATTAGTCCCAACTTTGTTAGGTAACGAGCGACGCAGTTTCTACGGTAGAGGTGTTCCCAAAAGCTTGAAGTTAATCGATAAATTTCAACTGGGAAGCGGTCAGACTTTTCTGGGAAGACAATCGCAAATATGGAGCGGTGCCGGTTGGACTGGACAGCCGACTATTACCAGAGATCGGGGGAAAACTTATTTAATTATCGGTGGTTTTGACCACAATTTGAGAAAAATCGATCTGAGCAACAACAAGGAAATCTGGCGCTATGAATTTGATGATATAATTAAAGGTTCCTCCACAATTTACATCGATGAAAAAGCCAGTGCTGAAAACAGAATTGTGATTTTGCAAGGAAGTCGTAGCGGCGGCGGTGGCAAAAATGTCGTGCCTAGTTTTCGGGCAATATCTTTTAGAACTGGCAAAGAACTCTGGAAATTGGATATCAGGAGAACGCCTAGCTACAGCCAGGATAACGATAGCAGCGCTTTATATCTCGGCAATGGTCTTTTATTCAATGCTGGGGAAAATGCGATCGGCTATTTTATCAATAGTTCTGCCAGTAAAGCCAAAATCAAACAAGGAATCAAGCAGCCAAATATCTTGTCAGAAGTACGGCTTTATGCAGCAGCAGATATTAGCAAGCATGGAGGAAACCTAGTAGCTGAATCATCGCCATCCCGACTAAATGATCGAATCTTTATCGCCGCTGGTTCCGGTCATATTTACGGTATTAGCATTAAAACAAAAAAAATAGTCTGGGATTTCTATACTGGTTCTGATTTGGACGGAAGTGTGGTAATTTCTAAAGCTGGCAGACTATTTTGTGCCATTGAAAAACAATATATTCAAGGCAACGGGGGAGTGCTGAGGCTGAATCCAAACAAGGAACCAAATTCAAGTGTAGAATGGTTTTTACCAACCGGAAATCGCCGACTTTCTGACTGGGAAGGTGGGGTAATTGGCTCGGTGGCTTTGAATGATGAATACAACAATTCCGGGGAGTTTCCATCACTGTTTGCCACGAATGCGATCGACGGCAATTTATACATCGGTTCTCAAGGTGTAATTACAGGTAAAAAGACTTTTGTGCCTTGGCGAAACCAGTCTTACCATACTCCTTTAATAGTCTTTAAAAAAGAGATTGGTGCTTCAATTTCAACTCCAATTTTTACAGATGGAAATAAACTGATATCTGCGGGATATAATGGTGTTTATTTGTTTGATTTGAAGTGGGAGAGAGCAAAGTCTGGGGATAAAAATGCTTTGAAAAATGCTAAAGGCGAGTTTTACCGTTTGAAAGTCAAAGAATCAGGGAGGTTTAAACCAGGTTTATCCTTTGAGGCGACGCCTGTAGTTTGGGATGGACTTGTGAGGATTTGCGCGAGGGATGGCTGGATGTATACTTTGGGTTAGTCAGTTGACAGTTGACAGTTATTACTAATTACCAAATCTAAAATCTAAAATTGCCTAATGCCCAATGCCAATTAGTCAACTCAAATTTCCGGGTGTTGAAATCCGCCACAGTCACTACCTGCCGTTTAACAATGGTTATATATATCATAGAAATAATGTCACTAATTATAGGAAACTCGTTATGGCTGCTAATGAAAGTCAAATAAGTCAAATTTATGGTTCAGAGGATGCTCAAGCTATTCTGCAAATTGCGATTGCGCGTCGAGAGGATGAAGGGGAATTATCGCGAGTCCAGCTTTTCGAGATTGCAGCGGAATTAGGCATTTCCGAACAGGATATTGTGGCTGCGGAACAGCAATGGTTAGCCAATAGAGGAGAATTTGCAGAAAAACAAGCTTTTAATACCTACAGACGCGGTAAATGGCAGAAAAACTTGACAAAGTATGGAATTGTCAATACTTTTTTAGTTTTGTTAAATCTCGCAGCAGCCCACGAACTTTCTTGGTCGCTTTTCATTTTACTAACCTGGGGATTGGGATTGTCGCTGAATGCTTGGAATGTTTATCAAAATGAAGGAGAAGAGTACGAAAAAGAATTTCAGCGGTGGCGATTGAAGAAACAAGTCGGAGAGTCGATAGGCACTGCGACAGATAAGTTTATGAAGTGGTTGCAGTCCTGAGTAGTTCTATCAAAAGAGAGAAATTCAAAAAGTTTTTAGCAGCCAACAGCCAAATAATATCGTTTCTGCTAGCATCGGAATTATATATTTGGATCGTATGCGTGCGAGCTGTCGCGAGCTCGCAACAGCTCGCACTACCTAAAATTGGAGTTTAGACTAAGCACGTCTGGAAGTATGGAACTTGTGATTGCGAGCCTGGATCAGCAATAAAATTAATTCAAAACTTGTCTCTAATTCCTTTCGTCGCAAAATCAGTCGCATTCATTTTTTCGTAGATTTCAAAAGGTTGGTGAATCCAAGGATTGTCAGCCAAATAATCCACATAATAATCCGGCACCGCCACCGAACAAGCCTTGTACCAAAGCACTGCCGTCCGAATTTCCTCAATATCCGAGCCGTAACGACTCTTGAGCCAAACAATACTTTGCTCCAAACTAATTCCCGAATCTACCAAATCGTCAACCAACAAAACTCGATCGCCCAAATTATCGCCCACCATGGTCAAATCGCGCGAAAACTTAATCGCACCCCGGACTTTTCCTTCCGCCCCGCTGTAAGACGAGGCCGCTAAAATCGCCAGTGGCTTGTCGAAAATCCGCGACAGAATGTCGCCCACCCGCAACCCTCCCCTTGCGAGACACACAATTCGATCGAATTCCCACTTAGATTCGTAGATTTTTACAGCCAAATCCTCAATTTTCCGATGGTAGTCTGACCAAGAAATGTAAAGGTCGCTCATGCCAATATCATTGAAATATCAAAGATATTATGACTCTCTCGTAGTTATGGTGATAAGTCATGCTTATATTTTAACAACATCAAGGGTTTTAGCTTTCATTATTAATAAATTTAGTATCACTGGCCACATTTTACACCAAAAATCCGAGAGAGCCGAGCTACTTATCTAAAATCTAAAATCGCATTATCTTCAATGTAGAGAGCTCGATCAGCGACTTTTTAACTGAGTTTAATCTACAACTTTCAACCAGCCGCGGCGAACGGCGTGGAGCAAGCGGTTGATGGCGGTTTGATCTTCTTCGCTAAGACAGTCATTTAACAACACTGTCTTGAGCTGTTCTCGGTGATTGGGAGTTAATAAACCTGAGTGATATACCTGAAAGACTAACTCTGCAATAGTAAATTGAGGTAAAAATGTTTGAGTAATCATTTAATTTTCCTTGAACTCACTTTTAAGAGTATTGACTGATTTTCCAGAAGTTTATGTGATTCAAGTACGCAATTAAATGTGATATATATCATTTTAATTCGTGATTTATATCAGTTAAATTTTGAGATTTAATTTTAGCGATCGACCCTACAAATTTTCTAATTGATACAATCGTACTTTCTAGTTTTTGGCAACCGTAATAATACAATATTATCTTAAATAATTGTGACAGTCGAGTTAAGTATTAACCCTGAGTAAATTTGCAAAGGATAACCGACTAATGACTAATGAGTCATTAGTCATGACATCAAAAAACCCGGCTTCTTTAAGAAGCCGGGTTTCGATCGAGACGATCGCAATGACAATTTTTTTTGATACGGTTAATGGAGCGACGTATTTACATAAATTTACATAAATTTACAGAAATTTTATGATTAGCAATTCATTACAGGCGAGAGAGCAAAAATTACTCTGCTCAATTTCCTGTCAGCGAGGACTAATCCGAAATCCTGACCCATCCGCGGCGGATTGCGTGTAGCAGGCGATTGACGGCATCCCGATCGTCTTCGGTGAGAGCGCTTTCGCAGAGTGCACGCAGTCCGTAGCTGTCATTACGAGTCAGATTGCCTGAATGGCTGACTTGATAGAACAGTTCAGCGATGGCGCAATCAGATTTAAAAGTCAAAGCTTGCATGAGATTTCATTGAAATCAACAATCCTAAATATGAGTCATTTTTTAACTAACTTGGGTGATTACAGTCCTTGAAGGTATGTGATAATTCTTGCCTAGGCTAGTGAGGCAAGTCTGCAAGTAAATGCGATCGAAATCACACGAGGCCAGAGATTTCGCTCGCACCCGCTATCATTTCGGCTCGCTCCTCAAAGTCGGAGGAAACCTCGAAAAGTTCTGAATGCAAGACTTTGAGCGCCCTGCGCCTCACTGTTGACCCATCGATAGTGCCAATTCTCTACTCAGAGACTTATGAAGCTTTTGGCACTTGCAACCTCGTGCATCCAGCGATCGGTCACAAGCCGACAGGTGAGATACAATAATTCAGGACTTACGCAAAAAATGGTTGAACGGGCTATGGGTAAGGTGCGGTGTGCTCTGCCATACCAATAGAGTTGGTGCGTAAGTTCTATAATTACTCATCCTTCGATCGTACCCACAGGCAGGCATATAAAATAGTCACTAACCCCAGCCTGAAGGCATGGGGCTTGAAAGAGGAAGGCTCACCACCTTTGTCCGTCAAGACTAAAACAGTGTCTAGCCTGCGTCGAAAAGACAAGCTGAACTGTCTGGGAACGGTATCCCGCAAAACGTTAAGAATGCCTCCCTAGTTTTTAACCGCTTTGGCAGTCAGTGGCGAAGGGAAATATACACCTAGAAATAGGACTTACCGTAAATGTTTGTACCTGTTGTCAACAGTGAA